>CAZCJT010000224.1:0-4807 GCA_964498565.1 uncultured Acidimicrobiaceae bacterium | reverse complement strand
TCTCCATCGCCCCCAAGGACCTGTGGGTCATCGCCCTGTCGATCATCGTCCTCGTTGGCGTGGGTCTGGCCCTGCAGTTCACCCGCATCGGCAAGGCCATGCGGGCCGTGGCCGACAACCCGGACCTGGCCGAGAGCTCGGGCATCGACGTCGACCGGGTGATCCTGGTCGTCTGGGTCGCCGGCAGCGCACTGGCCTGCCTCGGCGGTGTCTTCTTCGGGCTCGGTGAGCAGGTCAGCTTCCAGTTCGGCTTCCAGCTGCTGCTGCTCATGTTCGCCGGCGTCACGCTCGGTGGTCTCGGCACGGCCTACGGCGCCCTGCTCGGCTCGTTCGTGATCGGGCTCTTCGTCCAGGTGTCCACCCTGTGGGTGTCCACCGAGCTGAAGAACGTGGGCGCCTTCGCCATCCTCATCGTGATCCTGCTGGTCCGACCGCAGGGCATCCTCGGCCGTGCGGAGCGGGTCGGATGACCGCCGCACCCCACCGGAAGGAGCGCCCGTGGACTGGGAGCTGATCTTCGAGACCACCATCCGGGCGGCGTTCACCAAGGACGCCATCGTCTACGCCCTCGCCGGCATCGGGCTGAACATCCACTTCGGCTACACGGGCCTGCTGAACTTCGGCCAGGCCGGCTTCGTCGCCCTCGGCGCCTACGGCACCGCCGTCACGGTCGAGTACTTCGAGCAGTCGATGTGGCTGGGGTTCTTCGCCGGGTTGTTCGCGGCAGCAGTGTTCGCCCTGCTGCTGGGGGTGCCGACGTTGCGCCTCCGGGGCGACTACCTCGCCATCGTCACGATCGCCGCCGCCGAGTCGCTCCGGCTCATCCTGCGCTCGACCACCTTCACGCCGATCTTCGGCGGGTCGTCGGGCATCAACAACTTCGCCGACGCCTTCTACGACATCAACCCGTACTCACCTGGTCGCTACGGGTTCGGACCCCTGCGGTTCCGGCACACCGAGATCTGGCCCATGACCGTGGGTTGGGGGCTGGTGATCCTCACCGCCGTGCTGGTCTTCCTGCTCATGCGCAGCCCGTGGGGCCGCGTGCTCAAGTCCATCCGCGAGGACGAGGACGCAGCCGTCAGCCTCGGGAAGAACGTCTTCTCCTACAAGATGCAGGCGCTCGTCCTCGGCGGCGTCATCGGGGCCTTGGGCGGCTTCATCAACGCCGTGGCCACCCAGTCGGTGCAGCCCGACAACTACGGCACCCCGCTGACGTTCTTCATCCTCACCGCGCTGCTCCTCGGTGGTGCGGCCCGGGTCATCGGTCCCATCGTCGGCGCCATGGCGTTCTGGATGGTCCTGACCTTCACGGACTCGTTCCTGCGCCAGGCCTCGGCGAACGACGTGATCCCGGACTCGATCATGACCGGCACCCAGGTCGGTGCCGTGCGCTTCATGCTCGTCGGCGTGCTGCTCTGCGCCCTGATCGTCTTCCGCCCGCAGGGCATCTTCGGCGACCGCAGGGAGATCGAGCTCGATGCCCGCTGACCTCCAGCCCACACCGGCCGGCTCCGCCCTCGTCGGTCTCGACGAGGCCCCCGGCGTCCCCAAGCCCGACCCGATCCTCGTCGCCGACGGGGTGACCCGCCGCTTCGGCGGCCTCACCGCCGTCGACGTCGACCACGTCGAGTTCCAGCGCGGCACCATCACCGCGCTCATCGGCCCCAACGGCGCGGGCAAGACGACCTTCTTCAACCTCCTCACCGGCTTCGACGAGCCCAACTCCGGGGCGTGGCGCTTCAACGGCGAAGACCTCGCCAACCTCGCTGCCCACAAGGTCGCCCGGCGGGGGATGATCCGCACCTTCCAGCTCACCAAGTCGCTGGCGAAGATGACGGTCATCGAGAACATGAAGCTCGGCGCCATCGACCAGCGGGGCGAGCGCTTCTTCCCGTCGATGCTCCCGATGCTGTGGCGCAAGCAGGAGCAGGAGATCGAGGCCCGCGCCGACGAGCTGCTGGTGCGCTTCAAGATGGACCACATGCGTGGCGAGTTCGCCGGCTCCCTGTCCGGCGGCCAGCGCAAGCTGCTCGAAATGGCACGCGCCCTCATGGCCGGCCCCGAGCTGGTCATGCTCGACGAGCCCATGGCTGGCGTGAACCCGGCGCTCACGCAATCGCTGCTCGGCCACGTCAAGGATCTCCGGGCCGAGGGGATGACCGTGATCTTCGTCGAGCACGACATGGACGTCGTGTTCGACATCTCCGACTGGGTGGTCGTGATGGCCGAGGGCCGGATCATCGCCGAGGGGCCACCAGCGGCCATCGGTGCCAACCAGCAGGTGATCGACGCCTACCTCGGCAGCCACCACGACAGCGACCTCAGCGACTGGGAGGAGCAGGAGATCGTGAGGGCCACCACCGGCGCCGACCGCGACGTCATCGCCACCGAGCTCCACAAGGGCGACAAGGGCGACGAGGGCCCGTCATGAGCCTCCTCACCGCCGACTCGGTCGTCGCCGGCTACGTGCCCGGCGTCGACATCCTCACCGGCTGCGACCTGCACCTCGAGGACGGCGAGCTGATCGGCATCATCGGCCCCAACGGTGCCGGCAAGTCCACGCTCCTCAAGTCCCTGTTCGGACTGATCCCCATCCGCAGCGGCACGGTGACCCTGCGGGGCAACGACATCACGGGCCTCAAGGCCTCCAAGCTCGTGGCCCAGGGCGTCGGGTACGTCCCCCAGACCAACAACGTCTTCCCGTCGCTCACCGTCGAGGAGAACCTCGAGATGGGCGTGTACCTCGAGCCCAAGCGCGTCCACGACCGCTTCGAGTTCGTGTTCGACCTCTTCCCCCGCCTGTTCGAGCGCCGCAAGCAGCGGGCCGGCTCGCTGTCGGGCGGCGAGCGCCAGATGGTGGCCTCCGGCCGAGCCCTCATGTCCGACCCGTCGGTGCTGCTCCTCGACGAGCCCTCGGCCGGGCTGTCGCCGCTGTTCCAGGACGAGGTCTTCGTGCGCTGCAAGCGCATCCAGGCCGCCGGCGTGTCGATCATCATGGTCGAGCAGAACGCCCGTCGCTGTCTACAGATCTGCGACCGCGCCTACGTGCTCGACCAGGGCCAGAACGCCTACACCGGCACCGGCCGGGAGCTCCTGAACGACCCCAAGGTCATCGAGCTCTACCTCGGCACCCTCGCCCGGGCGAGATAGCCCGGTACGCGGAGGGGCCCCGGCATCGCTGCCGGGGCCCCTCGTGCGTCGGTCGACGGCTGGCTCAGCCCGCCGTCACGGGATCACTCCCCGGCGTCGAAGTTCTCGCCGAGGGCGTTGCCCATGTTGCCGTCCACGCCGTAAACGGCCTTGTCCTGCGGCCCGATGCCCTGCTCCACCATCAGCGAGATGATGCGGCTGGACTCGTCGAAGCCGATGACCACGATGGCCTCGGGGTCGGCCGTGGCGATCTGGCCGACCTCGACGTCGAAGGTCTGGGCGGCGGGGTCGTAGATGACCGTCTCGACGACCTCGGCGCCACCCTCGGTGAGGGCTGCGGTGAGGTCCTCGGCCAGGCCGGTGCCGTAGTCGTCGTCCAGCGCCAGGATGCCCACGGTGGTGTGGCCGTCCTGGACGATGACGTCCGCGAGGGTGCTGCCCTGGAGGATGTCCGACGGGGCGTTGCGGAAGTACAGGCCCTTGTCGGCGTAGGTGCTGAACGCCTTGGACGTGTTGGCCGGGGAGAACATGACCACGCCGGCACCGGTGATCTTGTCGATCACGGTGAGGCTCACGGAGGACGACGCTGCGCCCACGATGAGGTCGACGTTCTCCGAGAGGAGGCGGTCGACGGTCGTGTTGGCCAGGTCGGTGGTGGTGTCGCCGGAGTCGCCCTGGGACAGCTCGGCCGGGACGCCGAGGACGCCGCCTGCCTCGTTGATCTCGGAGATGGCCAGCTCGGCGCCGGCGAACTCGGGCGGGCCGAGGAACGACAGCGAGCCGGTCTCCGGGAGGAGGGTGCCGACCTTGAAGACGCCGTCGCCCTGGCGGGTGCCCTCGACGGGGACCTCGGCGACGTCGGCCTCGGCCGGGGCGTTCGCGGTCACGAACTCGGTGGCCTCGTCGTCGATGCGGTTGTCGTCACCGAACTGGAGCACGCCGTAGCTGGCCACGGTGGGCTCGCCGTTGCCGGAGAACTCGAGCGGGCCGGAGACGCCGTCGTAGTCGATGTCGGTGCCGGCCTTGACCATCTCGAGGCAACCCGCGTAGTCGGTGCACTTCTCGCCACCACGGGTCACGCCGTTGATCTCCGACGCGTACTCGATGCCGTCGCTGCCGGCGACTTCAGCGGCCAGCGCCGACACGATGATCGCGTCGTAGGTCTCGGGGCCGTAGTTGAAGTCGACGAGGTCGGGATCGACCTCCATGAGGCGGTCGCGGAAGCTCTCCTCGAGGTCGACGAGCGGCGTGGTGCCCTTCATGCCGGCCAGCTCACCGTCGCCTCCGCCGCCCTCGGTGTCCGACTCCGTCTCGGTGTCGGTCTCGGTCTCGGTGTCTGTCGCCTCGTCGGAGCCGGTGTCCGTGGCCGTGTCGTCATCGTCGCCGCACGCGGCGGCCATGAGAGACAGGGCCAGGAACATCGACGCCAGCAGGCGGAACTTGCCTGGCTTGCGCATGTGATGTGCTTCCTTTGTGTTCAGTATCAGGGAGCCACAGAGTACCGGTCCTGACCTGGGCATGGGGCCGACGCTGGTGAACGCGACGTTTCGGGCTCAGCCCCGGGCGCGCCGCGTCCCGAGCCTCGTGAGGTGGCCTTGCGCATCGAACGCGACCTCGGTGAGCCCGGCCTCGGTGCGGTTGCCGTCGTCCCCGA
>CAZCJT010000223.1:0-4817 GCA_964498565.1 uncultured Acidimicrobiaceae bacterium | reverse complement strand
CGTCGGTCGCGGCGAGGACGAGGCCGAGGTGGCCCCGGCCGGGGCGGGCTCGGCCGAGCGGCGTGCGCTCTGGGCCTGGAGCCGCTCACGCTGGGAGCGCTGGCGGGGATCCCGTTCCTTGAGCCAGACCACCACCGGCGTGGCGACGAAGATCGAGGAGTACGCCCCGATGGTGAGACCCACGGCGAGGGCGACGGCGAACTCCTGCAGGGTGACGGCCCCGAGGATGAAGGACCCGACGAACAGCATCGACAGCACCGGGAGGAGCGAGGTGATGGTGGCGTTCAGGGACCGCATCAGCACCTGGTTGAGGGACAGGCTCATCAGGTCGGTGTAGGTCATCCGCTGGGCGAGCGCCGGCTTGGCCACGTTGTCCTGGGCCTTGTCGAAGACGACGATCGTGTCGTAGAGCGAGTAGCCCATGATCGTGAGGAAGGCGATCACCGTCGCCGGCGTCACCTCCAGCTGGAACAGGGCGTAGAAGCCCACCGTGATGATGATGTCGTGCACGACGGCGGCGAGACCGCCGACCGCCATCCTCCACTCGAGGCGGATGGCCATGTAGGCGGCGATGATCACGAAGAAGACCACCAGCGCCCGCTGGGCCTTGGAGAGGATCTCGTCGCCCCACGTCGGCCCGACGGTCGACACGCCGACGTCGTTCGCGTCGGCGCCGGCGAGCTCGGCGAGCACCTCCGTCACCTCGGTCACGCCGGCCTCGGAGCTCGGCTCGGCCTGGACCCGGAGGATGTCACCGCCGATGATCTGGATCTTGGCGTTGCCGGCACCCACGGGCGTGAGGGCGTCGCGGGCCTCGCTGACGGTGACGTCGGGGGCATCGACCTCCCAGGCCGTCCCGCCCTCGAAGTCGATGCCGAGGTTGAGGTTCCGGATGAGCAGCGCTCCGCCGCTCAGCAGCAGCAGGACGAGGGAGACGACGGCGCCGATGCGCCACAGCCGGGGGAAGTCGATGTCGTTGTCGAAGCTGGCGAGCTTCTTGAAGAGGCTCATGCCCGCGCTCCTTCGTCGGCGAGGTGGGGGGCCTTCGTCCGAGGCATGCCGAACAGCGCCCTGCTCCCCTGGAACCGCCTGGACTTGACCAGCATCAGCGTCACCGGCCGCATGAAGAAGTACGACGCCACCAGGTCGAGCATGGTCGACAGGCCGAGGAAGAGGGCGAAGCCCCGCACGGGGCCCACGGTGAGCCAGTAGAGGATGGCGGCGCCGATGAGGGACGCGACGTCGGCCTTGATGATGGTGGACCACGCCGAGGCGAAGGAGCCGTCGACGGCGGCGCGCAGGCTGCGGCCCGAGGCGACCTCCTCCTTGAGGTGCTCGTAGAACACCACGTTGGAGTCCACGGCGACGCCCACGGAGAGGATGATGCCGGTCACGCCGGCGAGCGTGAGGGCCAGGCCCTGGCTGGACCCGAGCCAGGCCACCATGGTCCACAGCAGGGCAGCGGCGACCAGCAGCGACAGGATCGCCACCAGGCCGAGCAGGCGGTAGTAGATCACCATGTAGAGCGTGACGAGGCCAAGGCCGATGAGGCCGGCGATGACACCGGCGTCGAGCGCGTCCTGACCGAGGGAGGCCGAGATCGACTGGGTCTGCTGGGCCTCCAGCTCCACCGGCAGCGAGCCGTAGCGCAGGACGAGGGCCAGGTCCTTGGCCTCGCTCTCCGAGAAGTCGCCGCTGATGGAGATGGCGTCGGCGGCGAAGGACGCGGCGTTGATCGACGGGGCGGAGACCACCTTGCCGTCGAGCACGATGGCGAGCTGGCGGGTCGGGCAGGTCGGCTGGCCGTTGAAGCACTGGGCCGCGATGGCGTTGAAGTCGTCGATCCGGTCGCCGCGGACCTCGACGCCCACGGCCCACTGGCCGACGCCCTGGAGCTGGGCGCTGGCACCGCTGAGGATCTCGCCGGTGGCCTCGGCCGGCCCCAGCCGGTAGCGGGCCACCTCGTTGCCCTCGTCGTCGAACTCGCCCAGCGTGACCGGCTGCTCGGGGTCGTCGTCCTCGGTCGGCGTGAGCTGGAGGTCTTCGAGGCCGGGCGGCGGCGGGGCCGGGGCCGAGGTGGTGGGTGCGGGCGCCGTCGTGGTGGTGGTGGTGGCCTCCTGGAGCGGCGCGGCCACCTCCCCGGGGGCCAGGCCGTAGCCCTGCTCGTCCGGCGCGTCGAGGGTCGTGGGCGTGTCCTGGGCGTCGTCGGTGACGTCGGGCTCCTCGGCCGGGTCGGGCTCGGTGGGCTCCTCGCCGCCGGTCTCGAGGCCCTCGAGGCCGGGCGGGAGCACCTGGAGGACGGGTCGGAAGCGCAGCTCGGCGGTCTGGCCGACCAGCTCGAGGGCCTGCTCGCGATCGTCGATGCCGGGCAGCTGCACGACGATGGCGTCGTCCTGGCGGGTGATCTCGGGCTCGGCCACGCCGATGCCGTCGACGCGCTGGCGGATGATCTCGATGGCCTGGTCGATGGCGCCTTCGTCGGCGTCCTCGGTGGGCTCCAGCACGACGGACACGCCGCCCTGGAGGTCGAGGCCGAGCAGGGGCTCGTTGTCGGCGGCGAAGGTCCATGCCAGCCCACCGACGGCGAGCACGACGATGAAGACGAGTGAGACGAGGCCGTTTCGGCGCATGGGGGGTGCTACTCGGGATCTGGGGGGGTGGGGTCGGCCGGTGCGACCGCGGACTGGGCTCGGGCGATGGCCATGCGGGCCATGGTGATCTCGACGTCGGGAGCGATCCGGAGGCGGGCCCGCTCGTCGTCGAGGGCGGTCACGGTGCCGAACAGGCCCGAGGTGGTGACGACATCGTCGCCGACCTGGATCGAGGCGACGTAGGCCCGGTGCTCCTTGACCCGCCGCTGCTGCGGCATGATCAGGACCGCGTACATCACGGCGAGGATCGCGATCGGGACGAGCAGCTCCACCAGGTACCACCGGGTCGGGGGACGGACCCGACGATGCTAGTTGCGCCCTTCGCCCTACTCGTAGACCCCGGCGACCTCGGCGCGCAGCGCGTCGAGGGTGCCGTCGAGCACCGCCTGCCGCGCCCGGCGGGTCAGCCGGAGGGTCCAGGCCAGGTTGTGCAGCGTGGTGAGGCGGGGGCCGGTGGGCTCGTGCACGTTGAAGAGGTGGCGCAGGTACGCCCGGGAGTACCGCTGGCACACCCGGCAGTCGCAGGCTGGGTCGAGGGGCCCGGGGTCGGTGGCGAAGCGGTTGTTCTTCAGGTTGAGCCGGCCCTCGGACGTCAGCAGGGTGCCGTGCCGGCCGAAGCGGGTCGGGAGCACGCAGTCGAACAGGTCCACGCCGAGGGCGATCGACTCCACGATGCCCACCGGGTCGCCCAGGCCCATGAGGTAGCGGGGCGCGTCTGCGGGGAGCTCGGCGATTGCGGCGGCGAGTGCGGGCAGCATCTCGTCGCGCGACTCGCCCACGGACAGCCCGCCCACGGCGTAGCCGTCGAAGCCGATGGCGACCGTCCGCTGGGCGCTCTCGGTGCGCATCGCGGCGTCGACGCCGCCCTGGACGATGCCGAACTGGTTGCGGGCCGGCAGCTCACGCTCGAGGAAGGCGCGGCGGGCCCGCTCGGCCCAGTCGGCGGTGCGCTCGACGGCCCGACGGATCACCTCTGGCGGGCTCGGGAGCGGCGCGCACTCGTCCAGCACCATCTGGATGTCGGCACCGAGGCGGACCTGCACGTCGACGGCGCCCTCCGGGGTCAGGCGGTACTCGTCGCCGTCGTAGGTGGACCGGAACGTCACCCCGTCGTCGTCGACCCTGGGCGAGAGGGAGAACACCTGGTAGCCGCCGCTGTCGGTGAGGACGTGGCCGCCCCAGTCGCTGAAGCCGTGGATGCCGCCGAGGGCCTCGACGACCTCCGGGCCGGGACGGAACAGCAGGTGGTAGGTGTTGCCGAGCACGATCTGCGCGCCGAGGGCCTCGAGGTCCTCGGTCTCGACCGCCCGCACGACCCCCCGGGTGCCGACCGGCATGAAGCACGGCGTGGTGACGGTGCCGCGGGCCGTGGTGATCGTGGTGGCCCGGGCCGGCCCGTGGGTGGCCTCGACCTCGACGGACAGCGTCATGCCGCCACGCCGGCGCCGTCGCGGCCGAGGAGCATGCAGTCGCCGAAGGAGAGGAACCGGTACCCCTCGCGCAGGGCGGCGGCGTACAGGTCGCGCCAGTGCGGTCCGGCGAACGCCTCCACCAGGACCAGCAGGCTGGAGCGGGGCAGGTGGAAGTTGGTGAGCAGGACGTCGACCACCGCGACCTCGCTCCCGGGGCGGAGGAAGAGGTCGGTGCGGCCGGAGAGCCGCCCTGATGCCGCCGCGCTCTCGAGCGCCCGCACGGTGGTCGTCCCGATGGCCACCACCCGCGCCGCGTCCCGGCACGCCGCCCACGTCGCCTCCGGGACCTCGTAGCGCTCGGTGTGCATCTCGTGGTCCTCGACGTGGTCGACGCTGATCGGCCGGAACGTGCCGAGACCGACCCAGAGGTCGACGCCGTGGACGGCCGCGCCCCGGGCCCGGATGCCGTCCAGCACACGGTCGGTGAGGTGGAGGCCGGCCGTGGGCGCGGCCACGGAGCCGGGCTGGTCGGCGTAGACGGTCTGGTAGCGGCTGGGGTCGGCCAGCGGTTCGGAGATGTAGGGCGGCAGGGGCACCGAGCCGTGGACGTCGAGGGCGGCGGCGACGTCGTCGGTGAGCAACCGGACGAGCCGGCGGCCCTCGTCGAGCACGTCGTCCACGCGGACCTCGAGATCGGGCCCGGACCTGGTCGCCGGCGCCAGCACGGTGCCCGGGGGGACGCGCCGGCCGGGCC
>CAZCJT010000222.1:0-4851 GCA_964498565.1 uncultured Acidimicrobiaceae bacterium | reverse complement strand
CGGGGCGGAGCGCACCGGCGATCATCGCCGCCGCGTAACGGGCCGGCTTGCGGGAGAACTCGAGCGCCTTCATCGGCTGCGCCCCACGGTGGCCTTCGCCCGCCAGGCCGGCCCGATCGGGAGCAACGGATGGCTGCCGCCCTCGGCCTTGTCGAAGTGCTCGACGAGCCAGCCGCGCTTGCGGGCCAGCGCGGAGAGGCGGGCCTCGGGGTTCACCGCCACCGGGAAGCCGGCCGCCTCGAGCAGGGGCAGGTCGGAGGTGGAGTCGGCGTAGGCGACCGACTCGGCGGCGTCGAGGCCGTGGGCGTCGCAGTAGTCGAACAGCGCCTGGGCCCGTGCCTCGCCCGTTGGTGGCACGTCGGTGAGCTCCCCGGTGTAGGCGCCGTCGGGGCCAACGGTCATCTCGGCGCAGATCACATCGTCGAACAGCGGCATGATCGGCCGGATCGCGATGTCGAGGGCACCCGTGATGAGCAGCGTCCGGTGCCCGAGCGCACGATGCTCCCGCACGCGGCGCACGGCGGCGGGGAACGACTTCATCAGCAGGAGGTGGCTGAACATGTCGACGGTGTCCTGCTCGAGCTGCTCGACCGGGGCGCCCTCGTAGCGCCGGTAGAACTGGCGCAGGAAGTCGCTGCGGTCGCGGCGGTCGGCGGCGAGGAGCGACGGCGCCTCGGCCAGGGTCCGCAGCACGAACCGCAGGCGGTCCTCGGTGGGCAGGCGGCGGGTGGCGAGCCACGAGTACGACGCCACGACGTTGCTGGCGATGATGGTGTTCTCGAGGTCGAAGGCGGCGACGTGGCGGTCGGGGGAGAGGACCTGGCGCCGCAGCCGGGAGGACCGGGATTCGCGATCCGAGCTGCCCGGCGTCGTCTTCACCCGGGCGTGCTGGACCACCGACGGCAGGTGGATCGTCTGGATGTAGCGGTCCCAGTCGACGACGCGGGGGTCGAGCCCGAACGCTTCGCGACTGGCCTCGTCCATCCGCTGGTGGAGGGCCAGCAGGTTCTCGACGCCGTAGACCGCCTCGCACTCGGCGTACGCGCCGTACAGCTCGACGTAGGTGAGCGCCCGCTCGACGTCTTCGCGGGTCGACTCCAATCCGGCAGCCCACTCGGCCTGGCGACCGCGGAGCGGGAGCGCCTGCAGGGTGGACTCCGCCTTGTCGATGACCGACTTCGCCCGCTCCAGCTGGGCCTGCACGCGGCCGCGGCCGGGGAAGTTCCACTCGGGGACGACGATGGGCTGGCCGTCGACGTCGTAGATCGGGTGCTCGGTGAACCAGCTGCGGACGTTGTCGACGAGGCGCCGGTAGCGCAGCGGGTTCGCCGACCCGGAGGCCGACTGCACGATCCGGGGCGGGGCCAGCGTGCCGTCGTCGTTGCGGGCCGGGCCGTCGGCGGCCACGGCGCAGATCGCGCCGCACACCAGGTCGACGGGGATGACGTCGATGATGCCCTCGGGGACGCCGGGGAACTCCTTCAGGAGGCCGCGGGCGTAGGAGATGATCACCGGCTCGGCCATGCGGAAGCCGCGGATCCATCCGGGACTGGGTTCCGAGAGCGACGACTCGATGATCGCCGGGCGCACCACCGACACGGGGAGGTCGCCGCGCTGCTCGAACAGCGCCGTCTCGCCGAGGGCCTTGGTGTAGGCGTAGGCGTCGGGCCAGCCGAGGGACGCCGCTCGGGACCGCCCGGCCTCGACCAGCTGGTCGCTGACCCAGGCCACCCGGCGCTGCTCGGTCTTGGCCGCGAGCAGGGGGGTGCCGGCGGCGCCCAGCTCGCGCCGGGCCTCCTTGCGGAAGCGCACCAGCATGTCGGGCATGCGGGAGGCGGCCTCGGCATCGGCCCGGGTCCGCCGGGAGGCGGCGACCTCGCTGCGCCAGTCGACGCCGAACCAGAAGGCGTTCTCGTCGACGGGCTCCTCGTTCGCCGCCCCCTTGCGGTTGCCGGCGACGTAGCAGGTGGAGACGGCGACCAGATGGGGTGCCGGTGCGGTGCGATCGGCATCGGCGCGGATCTCGTTGAGGACGGCGGCGATGCGGGACGGGCCGAGGAGGTTGACCTCGACGGCGAGGTCGAGCGGGGAGTCGAAGCTCACCGTGGCGGCCGAGTGGATGACCGTGTCGCAGGTGGCCAGGACGGCCCGACCGGCCTCGTCCAGGCCCAGGCCGTCCGAGGCGACGTCGCCGCCGATGACCTGGATGCGCCGCTCGATCATGGCGTCGAAGTCCTCGGCGCCACCGTCGAGCTGGTCGCGCAGGACGTCGAACGCGTCGTTCTTGAAGATCTCCCGGCGGGCCCGCTGCTCGACGCTGCGGCGCTGGCTGGGTCGGATGAGCAGGACCAGCTCGCAGCCGGGGGCCCGGCGCAGGAGGCGCTCGATCAGCGCGGTGCCGAGGAAGCCCGTGCCGCCGGTGATGGCGATGCGCTGCCCGTCGAGCGCCCCGGCGATCGACAGGGTGGAGAGATCCGGCACGGCCCCGTGTTTACCATCTGGTAAGTGGGCACGTCCGAACGCATCCTCGCCGCCGCCCTGCACAGCTTCGGCACGACCGGCATCGATGCCACGTCGCTCGATGCCCTGGCCCGGGACCTCGGCGTCACCAAGCAGGCGATCCTGTACTGGTACCCGTCGAAGGAGGCGCTGCTCGACGCGGTCATCGACTTCAGCGCGGTGGAGCTGCAGCGGCGGTTCGCCCGGGCCATCCAGACCGGCGAGGGCTTCGACCGGGTGGCGGCCGTCGTGCACGCTGCGTTCCGCCTCGCCGCCCGGCACCCGGCCATGCTCGGCCTGATGCGGGAGGTCAACCGCATGGGGCCGCCCACCTCCACCCGGCTGACCGCGGAGGTGGCGCCGCTGCTCACGGCGGCGGCGGGTTGGCTGGGCAGCGAGATGGACGCCGGTCGGCTCCGACGCCACGACCCCAAGCTGCTGGTGCTCATGGCGTACTCCTCGGTGACCGGCCTCGCCACCGAGGTCGAGGTGCTGCGGGCGCTGGGGGAGGAGCCGACGCTGGCGTCGCTGGTCCGCCGGCGCGATCAGCTCGTCGACCTCCTGCGAGCGGCGCTCGTGCCGTGAACCTCAGCGGGGCTTGACCCGGCCGACCACGACGCCGCGGATGGCCTCGGTCGGCACCCGGCCGTGGTGGCGGCTGTCGGTGGACAGGGTGCGCTGATCGCCGACCGCGACCCAGCCCGGTCCGGCAGCCACCGAGTCCTCGCCCTCCTGCCACGGCTCGCCCGGCTCGGCGACCAGGCGCTTCACGCCGATCAGGTCGTGCTCCCACGGCAGCGCGATGACGGCGATGCGGCTCCGCCGAGGCCGACGGAACCGGCCGAGCATCGAGTCGGCCCGCACCGAGATCACGGTGTCCCTCGGCCGCAGCGCCGGCACCATCGACTCCCCGCGGACGAGGTGGCGCTCGAGCGACGTGGACAGCGCGACGCCGACCGCGACCCCCGTGGCGGCGCCGATGAGCGCCGCTAGGGTCCGGGCACGAGTGTCCATCCTCACCAATGACCCCCAAGGAGCTCCCATGAGCATTGTTTCCCGACTGCTCTCCGTGGCCGACCTCGACGATGCTGCCACGGCCGATGCGCACTGCGACCTGATGTGCGGCGTGTACAACCCGGCCCAGGCCCGCATCGAGGCCGAGTCCGTGCTCGAGACGATGAAGAAGTTCAACGCGTCCGACGACGACTACTTCAAGACCCGCTGCATCATCATCAAGGAGCAGCGGGCCCAACTGGCCAAGGAGCACCTGTGGGTGTTGTGGACCGACTACTTCAAGCCCCCGCACGTCGAGCAGTTCCCGCAGCTGCACGACCTGTTCTGGCGGGCCACGAAGGCCGCTGGCGACGCCAAGAAGAGCAACGACGAGGCCGACGCCCAGAAGCTGCTCGACCTCATCGACGAGATCGCCGAGATCTTCGCCGAGACCAAGAAGTAGGAACGGGTCGGGGCGCTCAGCGCTCCGTCTCGAAGCTCGAGCGACGCTCGTGGCGCTCCAGTGCGAGCGCCACGAGCTCGTCGAGCAGGCGGCCGTAGGGCAGGCCGCTCGCCTCCCAGAGCTTGGGGTACTGGGAGATGGGGGTGAAGCCGGGGATCGTGTTGACCTCGTTGACGAGCGGGCCGCGACCGTCCTCCTCCCAGAAGAAGTCGACGCGGGCCATGCCCTCGCAGCGCAGGGCGGCGAACGTGCGCAGGGCGATCTCCCGCAGCTCGTCGCTCATGGGCTGGGAGATCGGTGCCGGGATGAGCAGCTCGGCGCCGTCCTCGTACTTGTCGTCGTAGTCGTAGAAGTCGGCACCGGGGCGCACCTCGCCGACCACCGACGCCCGGGGGGTCAGGTTCCCGAGGATGCCGCACTCGAGCTCGCGCCCGACGATGTTCTCCTCGAACAGGATCCACTCGTCGAAGCGCGACGCCTCGGTCACGGCCGCGGCCAGGTGCTCGACCTCGTGCACCTTGGAGATGCCGATGGAGGAACCCATGTTCGCCGGCTTCACGAACATGGGGAACCCCAGCCGGTCGGCGGCCCGCTCGAGCAGCTCATCGTCGATCTCGTGCCGGCGGGCGGACAGCCACTCGCCCTGCGGGATGCCGTGGGCCGACAGCAGCTCCTTGGCCGCCACCTTGTCCATCGACAGCGACGAGCTGAGCACGCCGCTGCCCACGTAGGGGGCGCCGGCCAGCTCGAGCAGGCCCTGCACGGTGCCGTCCTCGCCGAAGGGACCGTGCAGCAGGGGCAGCACCACCACCGGCACGCCAGGGGTGGCGGGGTCCGGTTGCATCGCCGGGAGGGGCTCGACTGCGGTGCCCGCCGCCTCCAGCCGGCCGGGCAGC
>CAZCJT010000221.1:0-4863 GCA_964498565.1 uncultured Acidimicrobiaceae bacterium | reverse complement strand
GCCGCTCGGCTTCGGCGTGCTGCTCCTCGGCCGCACCCTCCAGGGCGTCGGCCTGGGCCTCATGCCGATGGCCATGGCCGTGGCCCGCGACCACCTCCGGCCCGAGCGGGGAACCCGCACCGTCGCCGCGCTGTCGGTCACCACTGCGACCGGTGTCGGGATCGGGTACCCGCTCAGCGGTCTGCTCGTCGACACCGTGGGGCTGCGGGCGACCTTCGCCGTCTCCGCCGCGGTCACCGGGCTGGTCATGCTCGGGGCGGCCGCCAGCATCCCGGTGAGCGACCACCGGGGGCAGGACCCGGTCGACGTCCCCGGTGCCCTCACCCTCGCAGTCGGCGTCTCGTCGCTCGTCGTGGCCCTCAGCCAGCTGCCGGCCTGGGGCGGGGCATCGCCTGCCTTCGTCGGGCTCCTCGTGCTGGCGGCGGCGGCCCTCGCCGTCTTCGTGCGTCGCACCCTCGGCGCCCGCCACCCCCTCGTCGACCTGCGCAGCCTCTCCGTGCCCTCGGTCCGGGTGGCCCACACCGTGGCCGTGCTCGCGGGGATCGGGATGTACTTCCTGTTCTCGCTGGCGATCCGCTACGTCCAGACGCCCGTGAGCACCGGGTACGGCCAAGGCCGCACCGTGCTCGCCGCCGGGCTCATCCTCACGCCGTTCTCCATCGCCAGCCTGGCCGTGAACCGCCTCAGCGGCGTCGTCCGTCGCCGGATCGACGGGCGCTGGCTCATGCCGCTCGGCTGCGCGGCGCTCGCCGCCGCCATGGTGGTGTTCGGGGCGGCGCGATCGGAGGTGTGGCAGCTCGTCGTCGTCATGGTGCTGGCGGGCGTCGGGATCGGCACCGTGTTCGCGGCCATGCCCCAGATGATCGTGGCCGCCGTGCCCGCCTCCGAGACGGGGAGCGCGCTCGGGTTCAACCAGGTGCTGCGGACCATCGGGTCCTCGGTCGGCAGCGCAGCGAGCGCCGCCGTGCTGGCCGCGGAGACCGCCCCGGGGGAGCGCTTCCCGCTCGACCGCGGCTACACGACCTCCGCGGTCATCGGCATGGTCGTGTGGCTGGTCGCGCTGGCGACGGCATGGCCCCGCTCATCGCTGCGACTCGGCCCGCCCAGTCCCGAGCTGGCCCGCTACGAGGCCGAGAGCGTCGATGCCGAGGTGGCCGGGGCGGTCATGTACGAGCCGGACCCGGCCCGGCAACCCACGGAGCGCGGCGGCGACGGCTGAGGGCGCCCGGGCGGAAGGCTCATGGAGCCCCCGCCCGGTACGTCCCTCGGGTTCAGGTGACCGGGGCGAACCGGTAGATGGCCGGCCCCTTGTCGGTGGCGTCCCAGCGCACCGACACCCGCTGACCCACCGTGACGGTGGCGGGGTCGCACTCGACGATGTTGGTCAGCACGCGGGGGCCCTCGTCGAGCTCGACGTAGGCGAGCACGAAGGGGGACACCTCCCGCCAGGGACCGTCGCCCTTGTGGGTGACGGTGTAGCTGTACACGGTGCCCTCGCCGCTGGCGTCGATCCACTCGACGCCCTCGGTGTGGCAGGCGGGGCAGAACGACCGCGGGTACCAGATGACGGTCTGGCACGACGTGCACCGGGGCAGCACGAGGCGGCCCTCGGCCGTGGCGTCCCAGAACGGCTTGGTCTCCGGGGTGACCGGAGGGGCGAAGGTGGGCAGGTCGCTCATGCGTCCTCCTGTCCGAGGATGAGGGTGGCGCTGCCCATGCGGTTGCCCAGCGAGCCGCCGGTGCCGTGGGCGAGCGCCAGCTGACAGTCGGGGACCTGGACCTCGCCGCGGGCCTCGCCGCGCAGCTGGCGGACGGCCTCGATGATCTTGGTCATGCCGCCCCGGTTGGCGGGGTGGTTGTTGCACAGCCCGCCGCCGTCGGTGTTGAACGGCAACCGGCCATCGGGTGCCCGCAGGCCCTGGTCGGCGACGAACGCGCCGCCCTTGCCCTTCTCGCAGAACCCGAGGTCCTCGATGGTCTCCAGCACCGTGATGGTGAAGGAGTCGTAGATCGAGGCGTAGTCGATGTCGGCCGGCTTCACGCCGGCCTCCGCGAAGGCCCGCGGTCCCGACCAGACCGCACCGGTGTGGGTGAGGTCGATGCGTCCGTTGTCGGTGTGCTTGGGCGCCTCGCCGTGGCCGAGGACCTTGACGCAGCGCCGCTCGAGGTCGCGGGCGATCTCGGGGCTGACCACCACCACGGCGCCTCCGCCGTCGGTGACCACGCAGCAGTCGAGTCGGTGGAGGGGATCGCTCACCAGCGGCGACTCGATCACCTCGTCGATCGTGACCGCCTTGGGGAGGAAGGCATCGGGGTTGAACTGGGCGTGGTGGGAGGCCGCCACCTTGATCTCGGCCAGCTGCTCGCTGGTGGTGCCGAACTCGTACATGTGGCGCCGGGCGGCCAGGGCGTAGCCGCCGTGGATCGCCATGCCGTAGGTCATCTCGAAGCCGGCCTCGGGGGCGCTGGCGAACATCGCCCGGGCGCCGCCCATCATCGATGCCGGGTCCGAGCGGGGCAGGCCGGCGAGGGTCACCAGCGCCACCGAGCACTTGCCGGCTGCGATGGCGGCGGCGGCGTGGCCGACGTGGCACAGGTACGACGACCCGCCCGTCTCGGTCGTGTCGATGTAGCTCAGCTGCAACCCGAGGTACTCGGCCATGGAGAAGCCGCCGAAGCCGGGGGCGTCGCCGGCGCAGAAGTAACCGTCGACATCGCCCATCGACAGGCCGGCGTCGGCCAGCGCGCCGACGGCAACGTCGGCGTGCACCTGCGCGATGGTGCGGTCGGGGATGACCCGGAGTGGGTGTTCGTAGGCGCCCGCGATGAACGCCTTGCCGCGGATGGTCAAGGACTCCTCGAATCTGTTGGTGGGATGGGTTCCGGTCCGGCGTCGGCCGGGGGTCTCAGGCCTTGGAGCGGTGGACGACCTGGGGCTCGGAGAAGCCGAGCAGCCCCCACGTGCCGTTCTCGACGCCGATGCCGCTCCACTTGGCCCCGCCGAAGGGCTGGTGCGGCGCCAGGGCGAGGTGGGTGTTGACCCACGCCGTGCCGCACTCGAGCTCCTCGGCGATCTTGGTGGCCCGGTCCACGTCGGTGCCCCACACCGAGCCGGACAGGCCGTAGTTCGTGGCGTTGGCCCGCTCGACGACCTCGTCGACGTCCCGATAGGTGATGACGGGCAGGGCGGGGCCGAACTGCTCCTCGTCGACGATCCGCGTCCCGTCGGCGAGCCCGGTGAGGATGGTGGGCTCGAAGAAGTAGCCGTCGCCCTCCATCGCCTTGCCGCCCGCGGCCGCGACCGCGCCGGACGACAGCGCATCGGCGACGAGCTCGCTGACCCGGTCGAACTGGGGCCGGTTGTTGATCGGGCCCAGCTGCACGTCGGCCTCGGTGCCCGGACCGACCTTCACCGAACGGGCTCGCTCGGCCAGGCCCTCCACGATGCTGTCGTGCAGCGCCTCGGGGACGTACACCCGCTTGATGGCCGAGCACACCTGGCCGTTGTTCTGGAACGCGCCCCAGAACAGCTTCTCGACCACGGTGTCGACGTCGACGTCGTCGAGCACGATGGCGGGGTCGTTGCCGCCCAGCTCGAGGGTGGTGCGCTTGAGATCCGGTGCGGCCGCGGCGGCGACCTTCTTGCCGGTGGCGACCGAGCCGGTGAAGCTGATCTTGCGGGGGACCGGGTGTGACGTCATCGACGCCCCGAGCGGGTCCTTGCCGCTGACCACGTTGAGCACGCCGGGCGGGAGGACGTCGCGCAGGACCTCGCCCACCTTCAGCGTGGCCCGGGGCGTGAACGGCGACGGCTTGAGCACCATGGTGTTGCCGGCCAGCAGGGCGGGGGCGATCTTCCACGACGCCAGGACGAGCGGGAAGTTCCACGGGGTGATGCCCGCGACCACGCCGAGCGGGCGCTGAACGACCTCGACGAAGGCGGCGTCGTCGTCCTGGATGACCTGGCGGGGGATCTCGAGCTCGGCGTAGTACTGGAACCAGATCGCGGCGCCGTACACCTCGAACGTGGACTCGCCGAGCGGCTTGCCCTGCTCGAGGGTGAGGAGCGGTGCGATGTCGTTCGCCGCCGCCATGAGCGCATCCGCGCACTGGCGCAGCATGTCGCGGCGACGGGACTCGTCACGGCGCCAGTCGCGGTACGCCTTGGCCGCCGAGGCCATGGCCGCGTCCAGCTGCTGGGGTGTGCAGTCGGGGGCGGTGGCCTCCGGAGCCCCGGTTGCCGGGTTGATCACGTCGAACGTCGCCTCGGTGCTCGACGCGACGCCGTCGATCGTCATGGTGACTTCTGCGCTCACGGGGTCCCCTGTCCGTTGCTGCCCGCCCAGTGCGAGACATATCACTCGGATTGTCGCACATGGCACGGCGTGGCTTCCAGCCCGGTCCCGCGTCGCCACGTCGTGCACAATGCCCCGACTGCGCCCCCGTCCCGGGGGCCGACCAGGGGAGCCGCACGCCATGCCGATCGATCCGCAGATCCAGACCGTCCTCGACCAGATGCAGAGCATCGGCTTCCCCGGGCTGTCCGAACTCCCCGTCGAGCACGGTCGCGCCGCCCTGGCCATGATGGGCGCGGCCCGCGCCGAGGGCGTGGAGGAGGTGGCCCGGGTCGAGGACCTGGAGATCCCCGGCCCGGCGGGCGCCATCCCCGCCCGGCTGTACGCGCCCGAGGTCGACGGGACGCCGCCGGTGGTCGTCTACTACCACGGTGGCGGCTGGGTGCTGGGGGGCATCGACAGCCACGACGGCACCTGCCGGGCCCTGGCGAACACCTCGGGGGCCGCGGTGGTCAGCGTCGACTACCGCCTCGCCCCCGAGCACCCGTTCCCGGCGGCTGTCGACGAC
>CAZCJT010000220.1:0-4930 GCA_964498565.1 uncultured Acidimicrobiaceae bacterium | reverse complement strand
ACCTGCTGCCGGTGCTGCCCCTCGATGGCGGCCACGTGGTGGTGGCCACCTACGAGCGGATCCGGGAGGCGTTCCGGCCCGGACGGCAGCGGTACCACGTCGACATGGTGAAGCTGCCCCCGGTCGTCTACTTCGTGTTCGCCGCCCTCGTGGCGGCCCCGCACGACGAGCACCGGAACGAGGTGCGGCGGGGGCGGGAGGATCGAGGCCGGGTGGTGGTCACCGACCCATCCTCCCCGGGCCCCCCGACAACAACGCGGACCGTCGGCGGCGCCAGCCGGCGAGGCGCACCGACAGGTACAGCACCAGGGCGAGCCCGGCGGCGAGGGCCACGCCGATCCACACCAGGCGCGCGGACCGGCTGACGGTGCCGGTGGCCTGCAGCTCGACGGCCTCACGTTCGACGATGGACGGCTGCCAGACCGCACCCTTGGAGGCCTGGGTCCCGGCGTTGGACTCGACCGAGCCCGGCAACCGGACGGCCACCTCGACCTCGACCATCTCGTCGATGGCCGCACCGAGGCGCTGCTCGATCAGCTCGACCGGCTCCGCCTGCAGCGCCTCGGCCAGCTCCGGGTCGGCGGCCAGCGCGGCGGCGCCCGCCGTGAAGTCGACGGTGCCCTCGAAGCGGTACCGGCTCTCGGTGAACTCGTCGTCACGGGTGACGCGGAAGTCGCGGAAGGGACCTTCGGCCCCGGCGACGTCCTCGACCAGCGTGCCGAGCTCGTCAGGCGTCTCGAACCGGTGGGCGGCGCGCAGCCACGTGATCCCGTCGGACTCCTCCGCCGGCCCGGTGACCTCCCAGCCGGTGCCGGTCAGGTCGGAGAGGTCGACCTCGTCCAGCACGTCGGGCCGCCGGGAGCGGGCGTCCTCGTCGAGGCCGACAGCCAGCTCGAGCACCCCGGAACCGTCCTCCTGGACCGTCACGTTCAGCTCGGTGCGGACCTCGCAGCCGGCCACGGCCAGCAGGACCAGGGCGGCCAGCCCCACGCGGCCCAGTCGTCGCCGCACCGCCGTGGCGGCGGCGGCCAGCACTCAGGTGGTCCGGACGATGAGCAGGCTGGTCGGCAGGTGGTGGGACAGCTTGTTGGGCACGGCGCCGACCTTGAAGAAACGGCTGACGCCAGTCATGCCCTTGTTGCCCACCACCACCAGGTCGTAGCCGTCCTCGGCCGTGTCGATGAGCGCACCCACCGGGTCGCGGTCGACCACGAGGGTGTCGATCTCCACCCCGGAGGCGGCATGGGCGGCGGCGGCCTGGTCGACCACGGGCCGTCCCTTCGACTCGGGGCCGGCCGTCATGATCGTCAGTCGGGCGCCGGAGGAGGCGGCGACCTCGACGGCTCGGGCCACGGCCTTGCTGGCGGTCGGGGAGCCGTCGGTGCCGACCAGGATGCGCGAGTACACGCCGGCAGCGTAGGCCGGCCCGCCGCCGAGGGGAACCCCGTGGACGGCCCTCGAACGGGTGGTACTGATCGACGACGTTTCCTGTGAGGATGGGCGCCATGGCGCTCGACCCCGTCCAGGCGATCCGAGACATCGCCCTCGGCTTCCCCGAGGCGGTCGAGAAGGAGACGTGGGGGCACCCGACCTTCCGGGTTCGGGACAAGATCTTCGTCGGGTACGGCACCGACGACGACGGCCACGCCTCGCTCACCATGAAGGCGGCGCCGGGCGAGCAGGCGGCACTGCTGGCCGAAGGCGACCCGTTCTTCCTGCCCAAGTACGTGGGGTCACGGGGCTGGATCGGCCTGCGGGTGGACGACGACACCGACTGGCGGATGGTGGCCGAGCTCGTCATCGACTCGTACCGGGAGATCGCCCCGCAGTCGCTGTCGGTCAGCATCGGCATCCGCCCCGCCGAGCGCAGCAAGGCGGCATCCGCGTTCGTCGCCGTGGGCGGCGTGATCGGCGAGCTGGTCGAGGGCAAGCCGCCCAAGGACCAGCAGGTCGCCGAGGACGTCCAGGACGACGCCGACGACGGTGGCGGACCCCGCGTGGACTTCGATCCCGACGACCCGGCCGGCACCTCGATCGAGCTCTGAGCGAGAACGGAAACTGGCAGTGGCTGTGTAGCAGCAAAGCCCGCTGCTACACCTCCACTGCCAGTTTCGTTGCGCGGTGTCGCTCCGCTCCCCCCGCTACTCGGGGGTGGCGGCGGCCTCGAGCTCCTCGACCGACGGGGGCGCGAAGCCCTCCTCGGAGCGGAACACGATGACGTCCTCGTTGGTCTCGGGATCGGCCTCGACGTCGACGGTGACGATCTCGCCAGCCCGGAACTGCTTGTAGAGGAGCTTCTCCGACAGCGGATCCTCGACGAAGCGCTGGATGGCCCGGCGCAGCGGGCGGGCGCCCAGCGTCGGGTCGTAGCCCTTGTCGGCGACCCACAGCTTGGCGGCGTGGGTGAGCTCGATGCCCATGCCCTGGGCTGCCATCTGGACGGCGAGCTTGGCGACGAAGTTGTCGACGATCTGGATGACCTCGTCCTTGCTGAGCTCGTGGAACACGATCGTCTCGTCGATGCGGTTCAGGAACTCGGGCCGGAAGTGGGCCTTGAGGGCGTCGTTGACCTTCTCCTTCATCTTCTCGTAGGAGACGGCCTCGTCGCTCTTGCCGAAGCCCACCGACGCCTTGCGCAGGTCGGCGGTGCCCAGGTTCGAGGTCATGATCAGCACGGTGTTGCGGAAGTCCACCGAACGGCCCTGGGCGTCGGTGAGGCGACCCTCCTCGAGGATCTGCAGCAGCGTGTTGAACACGTCGGTGTGGGCCTTCTCGACCTCGTCGAACAGCACCACGGAGAACGGCTTGCGCCGCACGGCCTCGGTGAGCTGGCCGCCCTCCTCGTAGCCGACGTAGCCGGGGGGCGAGCCCACCAGGCGGGAGACGGTGTGCTTCTCCATGTACTCGGACATGTCGAGGCTGATCATGGAGTCCTCGTCGCCGAACAGGAACTCGGCCAGCGTCTTGGCCAGCTCGGTCTTGCCCACGCCGGACGGGCCGAGGAAGATGAACGAGCCGCTGGGGCGCTTCGGATCCTTGAGGCCCGCCCGCGTGCGCCGGATGGCCTGGGAGACGGCCTTGATGGCGTCCTCCTGGCCGATGACCCGCTTGTGCAGCTCGTCTTCCATGTTGAGCAGCTTCTGGGTCTCCTCCTCGGTGAGCTTGTAGACGGGGATGCCCGTCCACACCGAGAGGACCTCGGCCACGGCCTCCTCGTCGACCTCGTCGAAGAGGTCCACGCCGGAGTCCTTGATCTCCTGCTCCTTGGCCTCCTTCTGACCGAGGAGCTCCTTCTCCTTGTCTCGGAGGCGACCGGCCTCCTCGAAGTCCTGGCGCTCGACGGCGGCCTTCTTGGCCTCGACCACGCCACCGAGCTCGTTCTCGAGCTCCTTGTAGTCGGGCGGGGTCTGCATCCGCTTGATGCGCAGGCGGGAGCCGGCCTCGTCGATGAGGTCGATGGCCTTGTCGGGCAGGTGCCGGTCGGCGATGTAGCGGTCGGCGAGGTTGGCCGCGGCCACGAGGGCCTGGTCGGTGATGGTGACCCGGTGGTGGGTCTCGTACCGGTCGCGCAGGCCCTTGAGGATCTCGATCGTGTGGGCCACGGAGGGCTCCTCGACGATGATCTTCTGGAAGCGGCGCTCGAGGGCGGCGTCCTTCTCGAGGTGCTTGCGGTACTCGTCGAGCGTGGTGGCGCCGATGGTCTGCAGCTCGCCGCGGGCCAGCATCGGCTTCAGGATGCTGGCCGCGTCGATGGCGCCCTCGGCGGCACCGGCACCGACGAGGGTGTGGAGCTCGTCGATGAACAGGATGATGTCGCCCCGGGTGCGGATCTCCTTGAGGACCTTCTTCAGGCGCTCCTCGAAGTCGCCGCGGTAGCGAGAGCCGGCGACCAGGGCGCCGAGGTCGAGCGTGTACAGCTGCTTGTTGTGCAGCGTCTCGGGCACGTCGTCGGCCACGATCTTCTGGGCCAGGCCCTCGACGATGGCGGTCTTGCCGACACCGGGCTCGCCCACCAGCACCGGGTTGTTCTTGGTGCGCCGGGACAGGACCTGCATGACCCGCTCGATCTCGCGGGAGCGACCGATGACCGGGTCGACCTCCTTGTCGCGGGCGAGCTGGGTGAGGTTGCGGCCGAACTGGTCGAGCACGAGCGAGCCCGAGGGGGTCTCGCCGCTGGTGGAGCCGGCGGCGGCGCCGGCCTTCTCGCCGCTGCCGCTGGCACCCGAGCCGCCACCGCTGCCGCCCTGGTAGCCCGACAGCAGCTGGATGACCTGCTGGCGGACCCGGGACAGGTCGGCGCCCAGCTTCACGAGGACCTGGGCGGCGACGCCCTCGCCCTCGCGGATGAGGCCGAGGAGGATGTGCTCGGTGCCGATGTAGTTGTGGCCGAGCTGGAGCGCCTCGCGGAGGCTGAGCTCGAGCACCTTCTTGGCCCGGGGGGTGAAGGGGATGTGGCCCGACGGCGAGCTGCCGCCCTGGCCGATGATCTCCTCGACCTGGCTGCGGACGGCCTCGAGGGAGATGCCGAGGGACTCGAGGGCCTTCGCGGCCACGCCCTCGCCTTCGTGGATCAGCCCGAGCAGGATGTGCTCGGTGCCGATGTAGTTGTGGTTGAGGAGCCGTGCCTCTTCCTGCGCGAGCACGACGACTCGGCGGGCACGGTCGGTGAAACGTTCGAACAAGGCGCTGCCCTCCCTGGAGACCAGGAGCGATCGGGAGACTCGGGCCGCCAGTGTACCCCTGGCCCGGGACGCTCCACCGGGGCGGAGCGCGTGGCGTTGTGAACGAGGGCACCGGTAGCCTGGGCAGCTGCGCCGGACGGCCCGCCACGGCGTCGGGTCCCGTGCACCCACCACCATGCCCACCGATCTCCGCAGCATCCCGGGCGCAGGTGACGGCCGTCGTCGCGGTCGCCCCCGTGCGTCGAGCC
>CAZCJT010000219.1:0-4951 GCA_964498565.1 uncultured Acidimicrobiaceae bacterium | reverse complement strand
AGCACCGCCCGCTGACCGGGCGCCAGCACGCCGGGCGCGTCGAGCGCCGCCCGGGCTGCGGCGCCGGCCTCGATCAGCTTGGCCAGGTGGACCTCGTCGTCCTTGGTGAGGAGCGGGTGCCGGCCGATGTCGCGCAGGTAGAGGCGGACGAGGTCTTCGTCGTCTCCTGCGCGGTCGGCCACGTCGGCTCCTGTCCCCGGAGGTGCGGTGGGGAAACGGTACTACTGTGCCGCCGACCGGAACAGGGGGGTCCCATGGCCGAGGAACGTGAAGCCGAGACCGCGATCGTCACGATGACGTTCGATGCCACCGAGCCCGACGCACTGCTCGGGGTCCTGGCCAAGTACGTCGTGCTGACGCGGGGTCAGGACGGTTGCCGCAACGTCGACCTGTGCATGTCGGTCACCACGCCGGAGCGCTTCGTGATCGTGCAGAAGTGGGAGCATCCCGACGATCAGCGCCGCCACTTCGACTCGCTGGAGATGGTCGAGATGGCCCGCGCCTGCACCGGACTGCTCGCCTCACCGCCGGCCATCGACCTGCTCGAGGGCATCAGCGCCCACGACCTGGCCTAGCGCGACGGGGCTTGCGCCCGGTCTCGCCCGAGTCCGTAGAGCACGTGGCGCTCCAGCGGGTGGTCGGGCAGCGTCGGGTGGTCGAACTCGAAGGCCTTGACCATGCCGAGCTTCTCCATCACCCGTCGTGAGCGGGTGTTGCCGACCGCGGTGAAGGACACGATCTCGTCGAACCCGAGCTCGCCGAAGCCGTGGGCCAGCGCGGCCCGGGCCGCCTCGGGGGCGTACCCCCGACCCCAATGGTCGTGGGCGAGCCGCCAGCCGACCTCGACGCACGGCGTGAACGACGCCTCGAACCCGGGGACGGCCAGGCCGACGAAGCCGATGAAGGGCGCACCGCCCGCGACCTCGACGGCCCACAGGCCCCAGCCGTGCTCGTCGACGCGATCGCGGTTCACCTCGAACCAGTGGTCGGACTCCGCGGCCGTGAGGGGTGCCGGGAAGTGGGCCATGACCTCGGGGTCGGCGTTGAGGGCGCGCCACGGGGCGCGATCGCTCTCCCGCCACGGGCGCAGGATGAGCCGTTCGGTCTGCAGGACGGTCACCGGACCATCCTGGTCGGAGATCAGCGGCTGAGCGGGCCCGGGTTGGACGCCGCCGTGGCCTGGCTGAGGCGGTCGATGTCGGACCACACCAGGTCCTCGCCGCCCCAGAGCTGCTCGAAGGCGTCGTCGGCGTCGTCGGTGAACCCGTGGCGGTTCCGGAAGGCGTACAGCCAGCGCTGCCGGCGCACGGAGTAGCCCATCCGGGCCAGGCGACCGACGGCGTAGACGTCCCACGCCGTGCGCTGGGGCACGGTGAGCTCGCCGTCGGGCGGGGCGTCGCCGAAGGTGCCGCGCCGGCGGTCCGAGGCCCGCAGCAGGTAGCGGCCGAGGACGTCGTTGGCCGAATCCTCGCTGAACTTCCTGATCTTCTTCGGGTCCTCCAACGAACCCGACTCGGTCCGGATGTGGACCGGGTCGACCGACACGAGCTCGGTGCGGCCGAGCGGCGTCGACTCGTCGACCTCGATCGTGATCTCGACACCCTCACCGAGGCCCACCTTGCGGGCGAGCTCGTCGGTGAGGGCGGCGATGCGACCGGCGTCGAAGTCGACGATCTGGAAGGTCGACGGCTGGACCGTCGTGGGCATCAGGCGCTCGCCGTGGCGGTCGCCTCGCGGGCCAGGCGGGACTGCTCCTCGGTCTCGGCCCTCGCCTCGCGCGACAGCTCGGCGATCTCCTCCATCTCGACGTCGTCGAAGCCGGCGAGCTCGCGGAAGCGGCGGGCCAGGTGGATCGGGTTGTCGTCCTCGTCACCACGGAGGCCACCGAAGGAGAACAGCTTGTCCACGACCCGCTGGAACTCGAGGGCGCGCTTCTGGCGCTCCTTGTCGTTCACCGTGAGCTTCCGGAGCCAGTCGGAGCCCATCTTCACGTGGGTCACCTCGTCGGCCAGCATCCAGTCCTCGCAGAACTCGAGCACCGGGTCGCCGGCCAGGTCACCGAACTCCTTCATGGTGTTGAAGACGTCGATGGCGAGGCCCTCGAGGGCGCGGTTGACGCCGGTGAGGCGCAGGACCGGGTCGGGGTTGCATGCGGCCTGGAACAGGAACGCGTTCTCGCCGAACTCGCCGATCTCGGTGCCCATCCACTCGGAGAGCTTCACGGAGATCTCGCAGTGGCGGGCCTCGTCCCAGCACTGGCGCGCCATGTCGAGCTTGAGCGCGAAGGGCACGTCGTCGTCGCCGTCGCCGACCTCGAAGTCGTAGCAGGTGCGGCCGGCCCCCTCGAGGGCCTGGATCTCGCCCACGAAGATGCCGTGCATGAGCGTGCGGGCCGCGTCGGGCCCATCGGCGCGGTCGGGGCGCATCCGGCCCGTCCCACGGTTCGCGGCCTCGGACCCGTTCCGCGGGTCCTGGATGCGGTCCATCATGTCGGCCCGCTCGAAGCGGTCGTCACGAGCCAGCTCGTCGGGTGAGATCAGCTTCTTCATGGTGTTCCCCCTGGGTTCGAAGTGTGGGTTAGGAAGCGACGCTGGCGCGGGCCGGGTCGCCGGACAGGTCGTAGGCGTCGCCGATGGTGCCGGGGCCGCAGATGCCACCGGAGGCGACGAGCAGCTTCTCGAGCTTGGCCTGGTGGTCGGCTGCCCGCTGGACCTCGTCGTCGCTCTGGATGAGCGAGGTCAGCATGAGCGTGCCGTCGCGCCAGTCGGCCATCTCGTCCTGCAGGATGAACTCCAGCGAGCGGATGGTGGGCGCATCGGTGATGGTGGACGTGTTGTTCAGGTGATACGTGTACGCGGCCACCTTGTGCGGGATGAGCACGCGGTAGACGCCGACCAGCTTCTCGATGGTCTGGTGGTGCTCGCCGGGCTCGGCGATGGCCTCCATGAACGTGACGACCTCGTCGTTGGCCGGCAGCGTGAGCCGGTCGGGGTTCATCTCCCGCAGCTCCGGGAGCCGCTTGTGCCACAGCTCGGCATGCCACGCGTGGTGGTAGCAGTGGGTGCCGAGGCGCATCTTGATGTCGAGCTCGGGCACCGTGGCGACCCAGCCGCCGAGCGCCTCGAAGAGCTTCATCTCGATCCACTTGTACTGGCCCACCCGGGCCGCGGTCTCCTCGACGCTGAAACGGCCGGGCAGCTCCCGACGGTCCCACGGTGCGAATGGAGCTCTCGGCTTCTTGGAATCGGCCAACGCGTCCCCCTGTGACTCGGCCCGGTGCGATAACGATCGCTATCCCACCCTACGTCACGTGACCGGCTGGTCAAGGGGTGACGGCCACACCTCCCGAAAAGTCGACCGCTGGTCAGCACACGGATTCCGCCCAGTGCTGACCAGCAGTCGAGATTCTCAGGCGGTGAGGGCGTCTCCGTAGGCGCTTTCCGCGTGCTCCGTGCGGTCGAGGCCGGTGGTCTCCGATGCTTCGTCGGCGCGGAGGCCGACGGTTGCGTCGAGGATGCGGGCCATGACGGTGGTGACCACGAAGGAGAACGCCAGGACGGCGACGATGGAGAGCACCTGCTCGAGGAGCAGGTCGGCGCCGCCGCCGAAGAACAGCCCTTCGTGCTCGGAGCCGCCGCCGACGATGCCGCTGTCGGCGAAGAAGCCGATGAGCACGCCGCCGACGATGCCGCCCACCATGTGGACGCCGACCACGTCGAGGCTGTCGTCGTACCCGAGGCGGTACTTGAGCTGGATGGCGCCGTAGCAGCAGATGCCGGCGACGGCACCGAAGGCGATGCCGGCCAGACCGCCGACGTACGCAGCTGCGGGCGTGATGGCCACGAGACCGGCGACGATGCCGGAGCAGGCCCCGAGGACGGTGAAGTGCCCGTCCTTGACGCGCTCGACCAGGAGCCAGGCGAACATGCCGGCCGAGGCGGCGAGAAAGGTGTTCATCAGGGCGGTGGCGCCGAGGGCGCTGTTGCCGTCGCCCAGGCCGGTGCCGCCGGCGTTGAAGCCGAACCACCCGAACCACAGGATCCCCGTGCCGAGCAGCACCAGCGGGAGGTTGTGGGGCAGCATCGGCTCGCCGGGCCAGCCGATCCGCTTGCCGAGCACCAGCACCATGGCGAGGGCGGCGGCCCCGGCGTTGATGTGGATGGCCGTGCCCCCGGCGAAGTCGAGGGACCCGCGGGCGCCCAGCCAGCCGATGAGCTCGCCGGTCTCGGCGTCGAGGCCGTAGATCCAGAACACGACCGGCACGTAGACGATGAGGCTCCAGACCGGGACGAAGACGGCCCAGGCCGAGAACTTCAGCCGGTCGGCGACGGCTCCGCTGATGAGCGCAGGGGTGATGGCGGCGAAGGTCATCAGGAAGGCGGTGGCGAGCAGCCCGTCGCCGTCGAGGCCCTTCAGCCCCACGTTGTCGAAGCCGCCGATGATCCCGTTGGAGCCAGAGCCGCTCAGCGAGGCACCGACGGTGACCCACAGCAGCGGGATCACGGCCAGGCAGTAGAGGTTCATCAGCAGCATGTTCAGCACGTTCTTCGAACGGCCCATGCCGCCGTAGAACAGCGCCAGGCCCGGCACCATGAACAGGACCAGGGCCGTGGACATCAACACCCAGGCGTCGCCACCATCCATCGGAGCACTCCTCGATCAGCGTGCCGCGACAGTCACAGCACAGGTTCCGGTCACGTTGGCGAAAGGGTGTGTCCCGTCGGCGTCCCGCGTGTTTCGTCCGCGTGAACGTCAGGACTGCGGCTCCGGTCGTCCGTAGAGCCCGGTGAGCTCGCGGGCCACGCGCGCCAGCTCGACGCGCACCTCCTCCGGCTCGATGATGCGGACCCAGGACCCGGCGCCGGCCAGCTCGCCCGCGACCGAGCGCGGGCTGTGCCCCCGGACCACGATGTCGACGCCGTCCGGTCCCGGGCCCCCGACGTCGAGCCGG
>CAZCJT010000218.1:0-4982 GCA_964498565.1 uncultured Acidimicrobiaceae bacterium | reverse complement strand
CATCCAGCGCTCGAGCGCGGCCGAGTAGCGGTCGGCGGCGTCGGCGTCCCCGGCGGCGAGGGCGTGCATCGACGCATCCAGCTCGCGCTGGGCCATGTCGGCGCCGGTCCGACGGGCGATGACGCCGGCGATGGTCTCGCCCGCACGTACGTCGAGCTCCTGGGTGAGGTGCCCGACCCGGGCGCTGGCGGGAACCCGGGCGACCGTGCCGCGCTCGGGCTCGAGGTCGCCGACCAGCAGTCGCAGCAACGTCGACTTGCCCACGCCGTTGGGGCCGACCACGCCGATGCGGTGGCCGCTGACGACGGTCAGCGACACGTCAGCCAGCACGACCTCGGGGCCGTGGGCGAACGACAGGTTGCGGGCGACGATCTGGGCGGACACGACTCTCCTCGGGCGCGGTGGCGGGACGGGGACGATCGCTCAGAACATCGCCGGCGAGGGTAGCCCGGTCGACGAGCGACGGCGGTGCTGTTCGGCGCCGATCGGTCGCCAACAGCCGCATGCGGTTCCTTCGGCGCCGATCCTGCCGGGTCTCGGGATGACTGTCACCACGTGTCGTCATGATCCCTTTCATGCGATCCACGACACGACTGGGGCGAGCGCTCGACTTCGCCCGGGCCAACCTCGGCCTCATCCCCACCTGGGTGCTCACGGACGAAGGCCTGACCACGGCACAGATCCGTCACCTCGTCCACGACGGGATCCTCGAGCGCATCGTGCGAGGCCTGTTCCGTCTGGCCGGCACCCGCACACCGCTCCAGGACGTCGCTGCCACGGTCATGCGCCACCGCGGGGCGCACGGTTCCCACGTCTCTGCGCTGTTCGTGCACGGCCTCGACGTCGAGCCCCCGCGCCGGCCGCAGTTCACCCTGGTGCCCGGGTCCACCAGCGGCACCACGCTCGGGATGCTGCACCGGAGTCCCCTCGATCCCGCCGATTGCACCCGCCGGCACGGCATCCCGGTGACCACCGTGGCCCGATCGATCGTCGACGCTGCCGCCGTGCTGTCGGCGGACGAGCTCGCTGCGGTTGTGAACGAGGCCATCAGCCGCAAGCTGGTGCAGCTCCGCCACATCGTGGAGGCCGCCGACCGGGTCGAGGCCGCCCCGGGGCGGTTGGGCTCCGGTCGCCTCCAGAGCGTCCTCTCGACCTGGACCGACGCCATCCGACCCGACTCCGCAGCCGAGGCCGCCGCCATCCGGCGCATCCGGGTGTTCGGGCTGCCGGCGCCCGTCACCCAGCACGAGGTCCGTGACGAGGACGGGAGCTTCGTCGCGCGCCTCGACCTGGCGTGGCCCGAGGAGCGGGTGGCCCGGGAGTACGATTCCCTCCGGTTCCACGGTCCCGACCGCATCGAGGACGACGAGGCGCGGCTGCAGGCGCTGGAGCGGCTCGGGTGGTCGGTCGATCCGCTCTACCGGTACCAGCTGCTGCCGAACGAGGTCGACTGGTTGCGACTCCTCGGACGCCAGCTCCGGGCCCGAGCCCAAGAGGCCAGCTGACCGTCCAGAGGTTCGGCGGCGAACGGCCGGTATCGGGACCTTCGCCGCCGATCGGCGCCGAACGGACCACTCCCGCCGGCGCAGGTTCGGCGGCGAATAGCACGTATCCGCACCATCGCCGCCGATCGGCGCCGAACGGTTGGAGGGGCGGGCGCGGTTGGAGGGGCGGGAGCGGTTGGGTGGCCGGGGCGGTCAGGCCTTGGCGGCCTCGACGGCCTTCACCAGCTCCTCGGTGGGGCGGAACGTGAGGCCGGCGATGGCGCGGTGCGAGTACGAGACCTTGCCCCCGCTGTCGACCACGAACACCGAGCGGCGGTAGAAGCCGAGCGGGCCGAGGATGCCGTAGGCCTCGCCGACGGCCTTGTCGGTGTCGGCCAGCAGCGGGAAGCCGAAGCCGCCCTGCTTCTCGGCGAAGGCATCGTGGCTGGGCACGTCCTGGGGCGACAGCGCCAGCACCTGGGCGCCGACCCCGTGGAACGCGTCGATCTCGGCCGTGTACTCGTTCAGCTGGCGGGTGCACACCGGCGTGTTGTCACCCGGGTAGAAGACCAGCACCACCGGCGTGCCGGCGTACTCCGACAGGCGGTAGGTGCGCCGGCCCTCGTCGGTGCCGTCGGTGCCCTCGAGCGCGAAGTCGGGAGCCGGCGCTCCGATGGCCACCATCAGCCGGCCGCCGCTTCCATCAGATCCGCCGACATGTCGAAGTTGGCGTAGACGGCCTGGACGTCGTCGAGGTCCTCGAGGGCCTCCACGATCCGCAGCGTCTGCTTGGCCTTGTCGGGCTCCGTGATCGGCACCGTGTTCTGCGGGAGCATCGTGACCTCGGAGCTCTCGACGTCGATGCCGGCGTCGTCGAGCGCCTGGCGGATGTCGGGCAGCTCCGACGGCGGCGTGACGATCTGCCAGATCGACTCCTCGTCGGTGATGTCCTCGGCGCCGGCCTCGAGGGCCACCAGCATCAGGTCGTCCTCGGCGACGGACTTGGGCACGATGATCACGCCCTTGCGGTCGAACTGCCAGGACACCGCGCCAGGCTCGGCCTGGGAGCCGCCGTTCTTGGTGAACGCGTTGCGCACATCGGCGGCGGCGCGGTTGCGGTTGTCGGTGAGCACCTCGACCAGCATGCCGACGCCGTTGGGGCCGTAGCCCTCGTAGGTGATCTGCTCGTAGACCACACCGTCGAGGTCGCCGGTGCCCCGCTTGACCGCACGCTCGATGGTGTCGAGCGGGATCGAGTTGTCCCGGGCCTTCTGGAACATCGTCCGCAGCGTGGGGTTGGCGTCGAGGTCGCCACCGCCCTCGCGGGCGGCCACCTCCACCTGCCGGATCAGCTTGGCGAAGACCTTGGCACGCTTCTGGTCGGTGGCCGCCTTCTTGTGCTTGATCGTCGCCCACTTGGAATGGCCGGACATCAGATCTCCTCCAGGAATCGCCGGTGGATGCGCAGGTCGTCGGACAGCTCCGGATGGAACGCGGCGACCAGCACCGGGCCGGATGCGCACAGTACGGGTCGGCCGTCCACCTCGGCGAGCACCCGCACGCCCTCGCCGACCCGCTCGACCACGGGGGCACGGATGAAGGACGCGTCGAAGGGCACCGTCGGGTCCTGGACGCCGGCCGGCGACAGATCGAGGGGGATGTCAAAGCTGTCGAGCTGGCGTCCGTACGCGTTGCGACGGACCGACAGGTCGATGGCCCCGAAGCAGCGCTGATCGGGTCGCCCGCCGAGGATCTCCGACCCGAGCAGGATCATGCCGGCGCAGGTGCCGAAGGCCGGCATGCCGTCGCGCAGCCGATCGGCGATGGGGTCGAACAGCTCGCCGCGCTCCAGCAGCATCGAGATGCTCGACGACTCACCGCCGGGCACGACCAGTGCGTCGATGCCCTCGAGGTGCTGGGGCCGGCGGACCTCGACCGTGGTGGCGCCGCACGCCTCGAGGGCCGCGACGTGGCGTGCATACGCGCCCTGGAGCGCCAGGACGCCGACGACCGGGATGGCTACCAGCCCCGGTCCTCGAACCGGGTGCCGTCGGCCGTGGTGCCGGTGGGATCCATGCCGATGCCGGTCATGGGTGCACCGAGGCCACGGGAGACCTTGGCCAGGATGTCGGCGTCGCGGAAGTGGGTGGTGGCCTCGACGATGGCCTTGGCGCGCGGCGCCGGGTCGTTCGACTTGAAGATGCCCGAGCCCACGAACACGGCGTCGGCGCCGAGCTGCATGGCGAGGGCGGCGTCGGCCGGGGTGGCGAGGCCGCCGGCGCAGAACAGCGGCACGGGCAGCTGGCCGGTGCGGGCGATCTCCTGCACGAGGGGAAGCGGGGCCCGCAGCTGCTTGGCCCACTCGAACAGCTCGACCTCGTCGGCCTGGGTGAGCTTGCGGATGTCGCCGGTGATCGAGCGGAGGTGGCGCACGGCCTGCACGACGTTGCCGGTGCCGGCCTCGCCCTTGGAGCGGATCATGGCCGCGCCTTCGCTGATGCGCCGGAGCGCCTCGCCGAGGTTGGTGGCGCCGCACACGAAGGGGACGTCGAAGGCCCACTTGACGATGTGGTGGGTCTCGTCGGCCGGGGTGAGGACCTCGGACTCGTCGACGTAGTCGACGCCGAGGGCCTGGAGGATCTGGGCCTCGACGAAGTGGCCGATGCGGGCCTTGGCCATCACCGGGATGGTGACGGCGGCCTTGATGCCCTCGATCATCTCCGGGTCGGACATGCGGGCCACGCCGCCGTCGACGCGGATGTCGGCGGGCACCCGCTCGAGGGCCATGACGGCGACGGCACCGGCGTCCTCGGCGATCGTGGCCTGCTCGGCGGTGACGACGTCCATGATGACGCCGCCCTTCAGCATCTCGGCCAGCCCCCGCTTCACGCGGAACGTGCCGGTCTCGTGGCTCGGTGCGTCGCTCGACATGGAGCCGAGTCTACGGGCGGGCCGGGGCTGGTTCCCCAACGCGTTGGTGCCGGTCTAGAGCTCGCGGAGCAGGTCGATGCGGTCGGCGAGCGGGGGGTGCGCAGCGAAGCGGTCTCCCTCGACCGGCTCCGATGGCGCCGCGTACCAGAGCGCCTGGAGCGGCCGGGGGCTGCGGGCCACGCCGGTGGATCCCTGACCGACCCGCTCGAGGGCAGCGACAGCACCCGGCGGGTACTGCATGGCCCGGGCCGCCGTCATGTCGGCCACCACGACGCGGCGCTCGTCCTCCCCGGCGCGGGCCAGGGAGGCGACCAGACCGGAGAGCGGACCGCCGGACAGCGCACCGAAGAGGGCCGTCGTGACCGTGGGCGCCTCGACCGTGCGGTCGCTGACGTCGGCGAGCAGGTGGGCCACGACGCCCTCGAGCTCGATGCGCTCGGCCTCGTCCAGCAGCCCGGAGGTGACCGCGATCGACGCTGGACCCGGGCCGGCCCCCCATGCGACGGCGTTGCGGGCCGGATCGTCGATGACGTGCAGCCGGGGTGCGGCGACACCGAGGGCCATCGA
>CAZCJT010000217.1:0-4988 GCA_964498565.1 uncultured Acidimicrobiaceae bacterium | reverse complement strand
CCCGGCTCCGGCCCGCTGCGCGGCCTCGGCTGCCATCGACGCAGCACCGGTCATGCCGGGGCTGCCGGCGACCACCAGCACCGACGTGTTCCACTTGTGGGCCGACGTCGCCCGACGGGGCCACAGGGCGGCGGCCCCGGCATCGTCGACGAGCTCGGCCCGGGCCCGCGACACGTCGAGGCCGATGTCGGCGATGCGGATGGCTCCGGTGTGCGCCGGACCTGCGCCGAGGAGCAACCCGGGCTTGAGCGCAGCGAAGGTCACGGTGAGGTCGGCGCGCATGGGCGTCCCGAGCGCCGCACCGGTGTCGCCGTGGATCCCCGAGGGGATGTCGACCGCGAGCACCAGCGCAGCACCCGGGTCGGGGGCGTGGTGCGGTCGAGAGATGCCCGTGCCGAGTGCGGCGTCGATGACGAGGTCGACGTCGGGCAGCACCGGCGGCGCGTCCGCCAGGTCGACCACGACGGCGTGGACCCCGCGCCGGGCGAGCTTGTCGGCGGCGACGCGACCATCGGCGCCGTTGTTGCCGGGGCCGGCCAGCACCAGGACCCGCCGGCCGTAGCCGCCACCCAGCAGGTCGAGGGTGGCTCGGGCGACCGCAGCGCCGGCCCGATCGATCAGCACCTCGACCGGCTCCGGGGCCTCGGCGTCGACGGCTTGCATCTCGGCGATCCGGACCACGGGGAGCACCGACCGATCCTGCCACCGGTGGCGTGCCCTACGGGTTCCGGGACCGGCGCCGCTACCTTCCTCCGACCACCGACGAGGGACGACCGCCATGACCGAGCTGCAGACCACGCACCGCACCACCGTCACCGAGGACAAGATCGACCACCTCGGGCACATGAACGTGCGGTACTACGGCGCCGCGGCACGAGCGGCCAGCGACGAGCTCGTCCGACGGTTCGGTGGCGCCGAGGACCTCTCCGTCGAGGCGGTGGACATCTACACCCGGCACTTCCGCGAGCAGCTCCTCGGCGCCGACCTGGAGGTGCGCAGCGCCGTCCTCCACCACGGCGGAGGCTCGCTGCGGCTGTACCACGAGCTGCGCAACACCGAGACCGAGGACCTGGCCGCCAGCTTCGTGCACCGGCTCGAAGCCCGGGATCGGAGCGGGCCGGTGGCAGCGTGGCCGCCGGCGGCCGAGCTGGGCGCCGGAGAGATGCCCGAGCACGGCCGACCCCGCAGCATCTCGCTCGACACGACCCCGCTCGACTCGGCGCCCACCCTCGACGAGGTGCTGGCCGACCCCCTCCTCGTCATGCGCCGGCCCCGCACCATCGAGTCCGAGGAGTGCCGGTCCGACGGCACCTACGACCCGGCGGCGGCGCCGTTCCTGCTCTGGGGCGGCGAGCCGCTCGACGGCTCCACCGGCCCCACGCTCCACCCGGGGCCCGACGGCCAGCTCGTCGGCTGGGCCACGATGGAGAACCGGATGGCGATCCACCGGTTGCCCGACCGGGGGGAGCGCATCCAGTCCTTCGGTGCGGTGGTCGGCATGGGGGACAAGACGACGCACCGCGTGATGTGGGGCTTCGACCTCGACACCGGGGAGCTGCTGGTGGCGTTCGAGGTCGTCGACGTCGCTCTCGACACGGTGAGCCGGCGGGCCGTCCCGATCCCCGAAGCGCTGCGCGGGCACGCACAGTCCCGGTTCCGTCCCGAGCTGGCGCCCCGCTGAGACCTACGCCAGCGCCACCACCACCGCGCCCGCAGATGTCGCCGTGTGCGTGAGGCTGATCTGCCAGGCCCGCACGCCCCGCTCGACCGCCAGGAGCTCGGCTGCGCCGACCACGCGCAGCGACGGGCGGCCGCCCTCGGCGCGGAGGACCTCCACGTCGTGGAACCCGAAGGCACCCAGGCCGACGCCCATCGCCTTCATCACCGCCTCCTTGGCGGCGAAGCGGGCGGCGTAGCGCTCCGTGGGGTCGTTCGCGGTCTCGGCGTAGGCACGCTCGCCCTCGGTGAACATGCGCTCCCGCATGGACGGGGTCCGTAGGAGCGAGCGGCGGAACCGGTCGACGTCGACCAGGTCGATGCCGACGCCGACGACACCGGTCAGGACCGCCACCGGTCGGCCAGCAGGCTGACCGGGAGCGTGAGCAGGTCGACGACCGGCACCTCGGCGAGGAGGTCGTCCCGGAAGGTGGGCTCGGTCTCGGTCACGGCGTCGCGCAGCGCGGCGAGGCGTCGGCGATACCCGGCCAGCACGCCCCGGGCCGAGGCGGCGGACAGGCGTTCGGCGAAGCGGACGTGGAGGAGCGTGATGCCCGTGGTGGTGCCGTCCTTCACCTCGGGGATGATGACGATGGTGCGCCCGTCGCTCCGGCCCCGCCCGACCAGCAGCTCCTGATCGGCGGCCACCTGGTGCTTCGTGCCCCGCAGCACCGGGTTCTGCTCGGTGCGCAGCGGCAGGTCACGGGCGATGCCGCCCCGGTCGACCACCGTGATGGTCGCACCGGCGCCGGACGTGGCGTCCACGGTGCCCTCGATGCGGTAGCGGGTGTAGCCCACGACCTCCTCGACGGCCGGCGACACATCGGCGAGCGTCCGGAGGTTCTTGTAGGTGAGGCGGTCGCGCGGTGCGCCGGCGGCCAGGACCTCGCGCACGAGCGGCACCTCGAGCATCGACTCGTCGGTGCGGGAGATCCCCACGGTGACGGTCTTGGCCTGGTGCTTGATGGCGTCGATGGGGCGGGTCAGCTCGTCGATGGCGCGGGTGAGCGCGGCGGTGAGGTCCTCGACCAGCACCGACGGCGTCCCCACCTTGCCGTGGTCGAGCTGGTAGGCGTCGAGCGGCACGGCGCCGGTGGCGTAGCGCAACAGGTTGGCGGTGCGCACCGCCGTCGACGCTTCGAGGTGCCCGTCGTAGCGGCCGGCCCGCAGGCCGTCGAAGAAGGCCTGCACGGGTGCGGTGGCCGACGCTCGGAGCTCGGAGAGCACCCGCTCGCCGTCGAGGGCACCGCCTTCGATGGCGTGTTCGATGGCACCACGCACCTCCTTGAGCGGCATGGCCTGGGCGTCGATGGCGAGGGCGGCTTCGTACCCGAACAGGTGGCCCACCATGGTGGCGAGGATGAACGCCAGGGCCTCGTGCGTCTCGGGCACGGTGAGGACGGCGAGCGCGGCGGCGAAGCGGGCCTCGCCCTCGGTGGCGATCACGATCGGCGCCGCCTTGTGCGCCCGGTAGATCGCCACCTCCTTGGCCACGTCGTCCACGTTGGACCCGGTGAGACCGGCGGCGCAGACGAGGATCAGCGGCTCGGAGGACAGGTCGATGTGCTTCTTGTCCTCGGTGGCGTCGCAGGCCATCGACTTGTAGCAGAGCTCGGAGAGCTTGATCCGCAGCTCCTCGGCCGCGATGCGGTTCGTGCCGTTGCCGACGAGCGCCCAGTAGCGGCGGGGCGGACACCACTCGTGGGCGGCCTCGGCGATGGCGGGCCGGGTGGCGAGGGTGGCTCGCATGGCGTCGGGCAGCTCCCGCATGGCCCGCAGCAGGCTCTGGTCAGGCTCCTCGCCCCACTCGGACGCGATGGCGATCGCCAGCAGGTTCCCGGCCGCGATCTGGGCGTAGAACGCCTTGGTGGAGGGCACGGCCATCTCCACGTCACGCCCGTCGGACGTGTAGAGGACGCCGTCGGCCCGGTCGGTGAGGTCCGATCCGCGCCGGTTCACGATGGCGATCACCGACGCACCGCGGCCGCGCACCAGATCGACCGTGCGGTTGGTGTCGGTGGTGGTGCCCGACTGGCTGATGGCGACCACCAGGGTGTCGGACATGTCGCTGCGCAGCCGGAAGCCCGACAGCTCCGTGGCGGGGATGGCCTCGAGCTGGATGCCGCGGCGGTCGGCGGCGTCGGCCAGCAGGGCGGCCAGCCCCCGGCTGGCGATGGCGGCCGTTCCCTGGCCGATGGCCAGGATGCGGCTGATCGACCCGTCGGCCAGGCGGCTGCGGATGTCGGCCGGGAAGGAGTCCTCCGGCAGCACCACCCGCAGCTGGTCCCCGTCCTCCACCAGCCGGCCCCGCAGGGTCTTGTGGAAGCTCACCGGGGACTCGGTGATCTCCTTGAGCAGGAAGTGGGGGAAGTCGCCCCGGTCGATGTCGCGCGTGGTGATGCTGGCCGTGACGACGTCGTCCTCGGTGACGGGCAGGACCGTGCCGTCGTAGGAGATGCGCTCGATGCCCGCGAGGGAGCCGGCCTTCGCGCCGTCGAGCAGGAGGATCTGGCCCCGGCTGGCGTTGGGGTTGTCGGGGTTCGCCGGCGTCTCCCCGTCCATGCGGAGGTAGCGAGACGTCTCCTCGACCAGCCCGTAGGGCTCGGAGGCGACGATGTAGGCGTCACCCGCGAGGCCGACGTAGAGCGCCTGGCCCGACCCCCGCAGCGCCAGTGCCATGGCCTCGGGACGGCCCGCCACGGTGGCGGCGATGGCCACCGATCCCTCGAACGACGCCACCGTGGCGCGGAACGCCTCGAGCGGGTCGTCGCCGGCGGCGACCCGGCGGGACACGAGGGCGGGGATCACCTTGGCGTCGGTCGTGACCTCGGCGTGGATCGACAGCCCGTTGGCCGACTTCAGGTCGGCGAAGTTGTCGACGTCGCCGTTCAGCGCGGCGGCCACGAACGGGCCGACCTCGATCTGCTCGTGCTCGAGGGAGTCGAGCGGGTGGGCGTTGGCCTCGGAGATGATGCCGACGCTGGCCCACCGGGTGTGCCCGAGCACGACGGCCTGCGCATCGGGCCCCGCCAGTGCGAGGTGGAGCAGCTCGTCGCCGACGATGTCGGCTCGCAGCGCAGCGGTGTTGTCGCCGAGCTCGCCGATCTCGGCCGCGGCCTTGTAGGCGAAGGCCAGCTGGCTGGCCGGTCCGTCGGGGCCATCGACGAGCCGGACGGCGCGCGACCGCAGCAGGGGGTCGTCGGCCCGACCGTCGAGCAGGCCGGCGACGGCGGGATCGGACGGGTCGAGCCCGTGACCGCGCACGAGCACCA
>CAZCJT010000216.1:0-4998 GCA_964498565.1 uncultured Acidimicrobiaceae bacterium | reverse complement strand
CACCCTCGATCCGGAGGCCATCGCCAGCCTCCGCGACGAGATCCGGGCCGCCGGCGCCATCCCCGACCACGTCATCGACGCGCTCCGCGAGGAGCTCAAGGCGCTCCGCCGGCGCATCGCGGTGAAGGCGTCCGAGCGGGTGCTCGACGACCAGCAGCTGGCCCAGATCGCCGACGCGGTGGCCGCCCGCCTCGCCCAGGACCGCACCGACGGGTGAGCCGCGGCTCGGTTGGTCGATCGGCGCCACATGGCCGGTAGCCTCGGCCCCGACGCCGGAGGTGTCCGCAGACCCATGACCGATCCGTCCGATCATGCCCCCCTGGCCGACGTCACCGGCTCAGGCGACGACGAGCTGAAGGAGGCCTGCGGGGTCTTCGGCATCTACGCGCCCGGCCAGTCCGTGGCCCACCTGACCTACCTCGGCATGTTCGCCCTGCAGCACCGGGGCCAGGAGGCCGCCGGCATGTCGGTGTCCGACGGCACCGAGATCATCACCGTCAAGGACAACGGGCTGGTGTCGTCGGTGTTCACCGACCGGGTGCTCAACGGCCTGCCCGGGCACCTGGCCATCGGCCACGACCGCTACAGCACCACCGGCGCCAGCACCTGGCAGAACGCCCAGCCCGTCACGCGGGAGGCCGCCGGCCACCAGGTCGCCCTCGGCCACAACGGCAACCTGGTCAACACCATGGAGCTGGCCGAGGAGCTCGGCATGCTCCCCGGCTCGGGCGCCGTCACCTCCGACAGCGACCTCGTCGTGGAGATGGTGGCCCAGGCCATCGTGCGCAGCGAGCGCGACCGCAGCGACGACCGCCACCTCGAGGCCGCGATGCTCGAGGTCCTGCCCCGGCTGCGCGGCGCCTTCTCCATCGTCTGCATGGACGAGGGCCACGTCGTCGGCGTGCGCGACCCGAACGGCTTCCGTCCGCTCTGCCTCGGCCGCCTCGAGTCCGGGTGGGTGCTGGCCTCCGAGACCCCGGCCCTCGACCTGGTGGGCGCCAGCTTCGTGCGCGAGATCGAGCCCGGCGAGATGATCGTCATCGACGCCACCGGCTACCGCTCGGTCCGGGCCTTCCCCGAGGCCGAGGTCAACCCCAGCCTGTGCCTGTTCGAGTTCGTCTACTTCGCCCGCCCCGACTCGATCCTCTACGGCAAGAACGTGCACCAGGCCCGGGTGCGCATGGGCGAGCAGCTGGCCGAGCAGGCCCCCGTCGACGCCGACATGGTCATGGGCGTGCCCGAGTCCGGCGTCCCCGCCGCCGAGGGCTTCGCCCGCCGCTCCGGCATCCCCGCCGGCGCCGGCCTGGTCAAGAACCGCTACATCGGCCGCAGCTTCATCGCTCCCTCGCAGGAGGCCCGGGCCGCCGCCGTGCGCATGAAGCTGAACCCCCTCAAGGAGAACCTGCAGGGCAAGCGGCTGGTGGTGGTCGACGACTCCATCGTCCGGGGCACCACCCAGCGCACGCTCACCCAGATGCTCCGCGAGGCCGGCGCCGCCGAGGTCCACCTGCGCATCACGTCGCCGCCGGTCACGTGGTCCTGCTTCTACGGCATCGACACCGGGGTGCGCAGCGAGCTGCTGGCCTCCAACCTCGATGTCGAGGAGATCCGGGCGTACCTCGGCGTCGACTCCCTGGCCTACCTCACCCTCGATCGGCTCACGGCCGCCACCGGCACGCCCTCCAGCGGCTTCTGCAACGCCTGCTTCACCGGCGACTACCCGGTCGAGATCCCCGTGTCGCTCTCCAAGACGGTGCTCGAGAACCCCAGCCTGCAGACCGAGGCGCCGAGCGGCATCGCCACCGCCCTGGCCTCCCGGGTCGGCGGCTCCCAGATGGGCTTCGACGACTGATGCCCGAGCAGCACCAGGACAACACCTACGAGGCGGCGGGCGTCGACATCGGCGCCGGCGAGGAAGCGGTCCAGCGCATCAAGGCGTCGGTCCGCTCCACCTTCCGTCCCGAGGTCATCGGCGACATCGGTGGGTTCGGCGGCCTGTTCCAGTTCCCCCAGCACCGCTTCACGCACCCGGTCCTCGTGTCCTCGACCGACGGCGTCGGCACCAAGGCCGTGGTCGCCCAGCGGGCCGGCATCTTCGAGTCCATCGGGGTCGACCTCGTCGCCATGTGCGTCGACGACATCGCCTGCGCCGGCGCCGAGCCGCTGTTCTTCCTCGACTACATCGCCGTGGGCAAGCTCGACCCCGACCACATCGAGCAGCTCGTGGCCGGCGTGGCCAAGGGCTGCCGCGAGGCCGGTTGCGCCCTCATCGGCGGCGAGATGGCCGAGCACCCCGGCTCGATGGAGGCCGGTGAGTTCGACCTGGTCGGCTTCGCCGTCGGCGTCGCCGAGCGAGACCGCATCCTCGACGGCACCGCCATCGCCCCCGGCGACGCGCTCATCGGGCTGCCGTCCCCGAACCTGCGCTCCAACGGCTACTCCCTCGCCCGGCGCGTGTTCTTCGACGTGGCCGGTCGCTCGCTGGACGACCCGGCCTGGACCGGCGCCCACCACTCGCTGGCCGAGGAGCTGCTCTCCCCGTCGGTGATCTACGCCCCCGCCATCGCCGCCCTGCTGCGGGTGGTCGACGTGCGGGCCGTGGCCCACATCACGGGTGGCGGCATCCCCGGCAACCTGAACCGGGTCCTCACCGAGTCCCTCGACGCCGTCGTCGACACCGGCGCGTGGGAGCCCCCGAAGGTCTTCACCGAGATCCAGCGGCTCGGCCAGGTGCGCGACGAGGAGATGGCCAAGGTGTTCAACATGGGCATCGGCATGGTCGCCGTCGTCCCGGCCGACGAGGTGTACGCCGCCCTCGACGTGCTGCGCACCGCCGGCCACCGGGCCGTGCAGATCGGCACCGTCGAGCCGGGCCACGGGAACGTCCGGTACGCGTAGCACGATGCGGTCGGTGGTCAGGACGGTGTCGTGGGTGTTGCTCTTCGCGACGCTCGGTGCCGCGGGCGCGGCGTGGTTCACGCCGACCCCCGAGCTCGACGCCGACGACGCCAGCGAGCTGGCACGCGACTCCCTCCGCGAGGCCGGCGTCGAGATCGAGCGGGCCGCTGCCCCCGTGCGCATGGTCCACGAGACCGAGGCGGGCGACACCGTCGACGCCTGGCGGGTCCGGGGGGGGGTGCAGGCTGACGGAGGGGAGGAGGAGATCGAGGTCCGGGTGCAGCAGGCGGCCGGCCAGCTCGTCTACGTCGACGACCGCATCGGCGCCGACGACGCCGAACGCCTGCTGACCGAGGAGCAGTTCGCCATCCTCGGCCGCTACCGCGACGACTCCCTCGCCGACCGCTGGCTGCTGCGCAACGCCCTGGCCGCCGTGGCCGCCGTGCTCACCGCCGGCACCGCCTACGTGGTCGCCACCCGATCCGCACCGTTGTGGAGCACCCGATGACCGCAACCCGCACCGTGCCGGCCGACGTGCACGCCGCCCTCGTCGCCCACCTGCGCGGGCACGCCATCCGCGAGGGCGACTTCGTGCTCAAGTCCGGGAAGCCGACGACCTGGTTCTGCGACGCCAAGCAGACCACGTGCCGGTCCGACGGCATGCTCCTCGTGGCCGACGCCGTGCTGGCCGTCCTGCCCGACGACGTCACCGCCATCGGGGGCCTGACGATGGGCGCCGATGCCGTGGCCTTCGGGGTGGCGGCGATTGCGGCGACGAGGGGTCGAGACCTTCGGGCGTTCAGCGTCCGCAAGGAGGCCAAGGACCACGGCGGCGGCGGCCGCGTCGCCGGCGCCCTCCAGCGGGGCGATCGGGCCGTGATCGTGGAGGACGCCGTCACCCGTGGGGTGTCGATGCTCGAGGCGGCCGATGTCATCGCCGACGAGGTCGGGGCCGAGGCCGTGCTGCTGCTGCCGGTGGTCGATCGGGGTGGGACGGTGGCGGCGATGGCCGCCGAGCGGGGCCTGCCGCTGCAGGCGCTGGTGACGGCGCCCGACCTGGGCTTCGACTACGAGGGGCCCGCGTAGCGCTCAGGTCCGGATGGCGGCCAGCTGGGCTCGGTCGCTGACGTGCCACTGCAGCTCGACCAGCCCGTGGAGGGCCAGGAGCGCGGCGCCGACGATGCCGATGGTGGTGTCGGCCCCCATGGCCAGGCCGATGGCGACGGTGGGGTGCGACAGCGCGAAGCCGATGCGGGCCCGGCGCCGGGCGTCGAGCTCGTCGGGGTGTGCGCTGGGGCGGGCGTGGCTGGCGGTCGCGAACACGCCGACTGCGTACCCGCCGGGTGTGACGGACAGAACACGTCCTGCAACACGGGCACTGCCAGTCTCCCGGGACCGGTCTCGTTCGCAGCAGGAACGGAGGTGGTCAGGGGCGGCCGGTGCGCAGGAGCGAGACGGCTCCGACCGTGGCGATGCGGGTCTCGGCGTGCCGGTCGGCGGCCTCGCCGGGCGCGATCTCCTCGACGCGGGCCCGCTCGAGCACGGCGAGCACCGTGTCGTGGATCCCCTCGATCCGGGCCCACGCCCGGGCCCGGTCGTAGCCGGCGGGCTCCTCGGCGATGTTGATCACCCCGCCGGCGTTGGCGACGTAGTCGGGAACATAGAGGATGTCGCGGTCGACGAGGCGCTGGTCGTCCTCGGGGCTGGCGAGCTGGTTGTTGGCCGACCCGGCGACGATCTCGCAGCGCAGCTCGGGGATCGTGGCGTCGTCGAGCACGGCGCCGAGCGCGCAGGGGGCGAAGATGTCGCAGTCGACGGCATGGGCCTCGTCGGCGGCCACGGTGTGCAGGCGCAGGCGGGCCTCCGGGTGGTCGTCGTGGACGGCACGGACGGCGTCGTCGCGGATGTCGGCCACCGTGACGGTGGCGCCCTCGTCGATCAGGTGGTCCACGAGCGCCCGGCCGACCTTGCCGACCCCGGACACCGTCACGTGGCGACCGGACAGGTCGGGGGAGCCCCACCGAACCTCGGCGGCGGCCCGCATGGCGCAGAGCACGCCCCACGCCGTGGCCGGGGAGGGGGCGCCCGACCCGCCGAGGG
>CAZCJT010000215.1:0-4999 GCA_964498565.1 uncultured Acidimicrobiaceae bacterium | reverse complement strand
CGGGGGCGGCGCCGGCCAGGGCGCGGCCCACCAGCCACCCGATCAGCACCAGCGACGTCGCCGCCACCATCACGACCAGACCCTCGGGGTCGTAGGCGTGGACGCCCGCACCGTAGGTGTGGGCCTCACCCAGGACCGCCCGATCCCATGGATGGAAGGGGCTGCAGGTGTCGACGCCGGCACACCGGTCGGCGAGGGGACGGAGACCGATGCCGTGCACGACCTGCAGCGCCACGGCCACGCCGGCGACGAGCCACGGGCGGTCCGTCCCGTCCCGTCGGCGGACGGCCAGGACGGTCGCGGCGGCGAGGAACCCGGACACGCCGATGAGCTGCAGCACGCCGGTCAGGCGGAGGGCCCCGAGGTCGGTGCCCGAGGTGCCGTAGGCGTTGTACGCCCAGCCGAGCACCACCAGCAGCACCACCCGGCGGACCAGGCGGAGCGCCGTCCGCCGGCGGACGGGCGCACGCAGCAAGAACGCGAGGCTGAGCCCGCTGGTGACCAGGAAGGTCGGCAGGATCAGATCGGACGCGGTGGCGCCGTCCCAGTGGGCGTGGCGCAGGAAGGGGTACGTCGCCGGGTCGCCGGTCGCCGGCGTGAGGACCATGAACGCCAGGACCGCCCCGCGGAACGCATCGATCGAGCGGAGCCGGCGGGTCAACCGCCGAGCCACGCCGCGACCGCGGCCACGACGGCGCCGTCGTCGCGGGGTGAGTGGGGCTCGCCGTCGAGCCACACGAAGTCGACCGGACCGGGTATGGCGGCGGCGTGGTGCTCGAGCTCGTCGCGGCTGGCGAAGGGATCGCTGGTGCCGGATACGAACAGCGTCGGCACCGAGATGTCGGCGAAGTGGTCGGTGCGCAGGTCGTCGGACTTCCCGGGCGGGTGCAGCGGGTAGCTGAGCAGCACCAACCCGGCGACGGGCTCGCCGGCGGCGGCCAGCATCGAGCACATCCGGCCGCCGAAGGAACGACCGCCGATCACCAGCTCGGAGGTGTCGACGCCGAGCCGGTCGGCGAAGTCGCCCATGTCCTGGCGCAGCTGGTCGTGCACCTTGCGCACGGCACGTCCCCGGATCGTGATGCGCTCCACCGGCAGGTCGAGGCCCTCGTCGAGCGCGACGAGCGTCCGGTTGTCGCGGTCGGCGCTGGCGCCGGGCGTGACGAGCAGGCCGGCGGCGCTGGGTCGGGCGGGCTTCTTGCGTGGGCTCACGACAGCAGGATCCTCCGGGCCTCGGTCAGGTCGTTGATGCGCTTGGCGGCGTCGTCGCTGGCCCCGCCGTAGTCGGGGTGCGCGACGCGCAGGGCGTCTCGGAACCGTCGCTGCACCTGCGTGCGATCCGGCAGGTCAGCGGCCCCGGCGCCGCCGTTCGCGGCCTGCATCCCGAGGGTCTGCAGCGCCCAGCGGACCGGGTCCTCGTAGACGTCGGCGGACCACTCCTGGCCCCCGTCGAGGCCGGACAGGTGGGCGTAGAGGCGGCGATCGAGGGCACCACCCCACCGCATGCCCTTGCGGATGGCGTCGAGCACGGCCCGGCGCGGCCCGGGCGCCATGTGGCCCGCCGTGTACACCGCCCCGAGCATGAGCTGCAGCCCCGTCCCCTTGTTCTCGAACTCGATGGCGAGGCCGCCGTCGTCGGCGCGGCGCAGCCACGCCCGCGAGCGCGTCAGCCCGTGCTGGTCGTCCTGGAAGCGGTGACGCATCCGTGGCTGGACGATCCGCTGGCCCTCTTGGAGCTGCATGGTGAGCTTCAGCAGGTTCTCGAACAGGTCCTCGTCGAGCTCGTCGCGGTGGTGGGCGACGATGCCGCCGAGGAGCACGCCGCCGGGTCCGGGCGCGGGGTCGACCGGGAGGCGGCTCGGACCGGGCGCGATCCGGCGGGTCGGAGCGAAGGGCCGGGAGTGGTAGACCGCCAGCTCGGCCAGGGCGTCCATGGATCGACGCTACCGGTCACACCAGGGGCCGCAGCCGCCGCCGCAGGCGGTACGCGGCCTCGGTGATCTCCTCGGCCGGCCCGGCGGCGTGGAACAGGTCGATGAGCTCGTCCACCTGGCCGACGACCACGGTCCACTCCTTGTCGTCGATGCCGTACGGCGGCCGGTCGCCGATGCGCTCGGCGGCGTCGAGGAACCCGTTGACGGCGTCGCCCGTGGCACCCCCGTGGAGGCGGTCGGCGGCCACGAACAGGTCGCTCAGCACCTCGACGTCGGTGTCGTCGCCGTCGTCGGCCTCGGCCGGCAGCTCGTCGGGGAAGCGGATGGTCGGCAGCAGGCCGTCGACCTGGGCCTCGTCCTCCACGTGCACGACGACCTCGTAGCCGTCGGCCACCCACTCATGGGGCAGGCCGAGCTCGTGCAGCACGTCGTCCAGCTCGTCGAGCTCGTTCGGGTCCCACTCGAACAGCTCGTAGCCGACCTGCTCCTTGGCGTCGTCCAGCGGTGGGCAGTCGTCGGCATGGTCCGCCCCGTCGCCGCCGGCGTGGGGGTCAGGGCCGTCGAGGGCCGTCAGGTCCAGCTCGAGATCGCCGTCGTGGTCGTCCTGGCCGGGGTCGTTCAGCACCCTGGCAGGGTAGGCCCGGCCGGGGTCCCGCCCCCTACGACCCGACGATGCCGGTGAGGTCGCGGGCCTCCAGCTCGACCCGCCGGCGGAGCCCGTCGGCGCCAGCGACGTCGACCTCGAGGAGGTCGAGGGCGTGGTGACGGCCGAGCTCGGCGGAGATGAGCTCGTCGGCGGCGGCGACGACGACGGTGGTCGGGGCCGAGTCCCGGAACGGGTCGTGGTGGTCGGCCACCGCGTCGGCGATCACGTCGGGCACCCGCCAGTCGAGCAGGTGCTCGGCGCCGACGAGCGCGTGGTCGGTGCCGAAGGCCAGCTTCTCGGCCCGCAGCTGGCTGGCGTGGCCCTCGAAGGTGGCGTGCAGCATCGCGTACTGGGTGGGGCGGTCCTGGAGGAGGAGCAGCTCGCCGACGTCGTGGAGGAGGCCGGCGGCGAAGGCGTCGTCGGGCTGCACGCCGGCCGCAGGTGCCAGCAGGCGGGCGGCGATGGCGACCCGGGCCGCGTGCTCGTGGGCGCCCTCGATGATGCCGCTCGTGTCGACGAGCGCCGCTGCGTTGGCGATGGCGAGGGTCTGGACGACACCCGTCCCGACGATCGTGATGGCCTGGGCGAGCTCGGTGACCCGGCGGGTCAGTCCGAACTGCGACGAGTTGGCGAGGGCCAGGACCCGGGCGGCGAGGCCCGGGTCGTGGCTCACCACCCCGGCGACCGTGGCTGCGGTCGAGCGGCCGTCGGCGATGGCGTCCATGAGGACGGGAAGGGTGGCGGTGGACACCGGCGGCTGCCGCTTCGTGTTGATCATGCAGGGCCTCCTGTGGCGATGGAGGACCATCGGCAGCCGGTCAGGCGATCTTGAGCAACGGCGCGGGTGAGCCCGTCCGCGGCGCCGCGGGTACGGTGCGGCGCCATGCGCCAGCCCCAGGCCCCCGACCGCAACCTCGCCCTCGAGCTCGTCCGCGTCACCGAAGCGGCCGCGCTGGCCGCCAGCCGCTGGATGGGCCGGGGCGACAAGGAGGGCGCCGACGGGGCTGCCGTCGACGCCATGCGGGTGGTGCTCGGCTCGGTGCAGATGGACGGCGTGGTGATCATCGGCGAGGGCGAGAAGGACGAAGCGCCGATGCTCTACAACGGCGAGAAGATCGGTGACGGCACCCCGCCGAAGGTCGACATCGCCGTCGACCCCATCGACGGCACCACGCTCACCGCCCTCGGTCGCGGCGGCGCCATCTCCGTGATCGCCATGTCGGAGCAGGGCTCGATGTTCGATCCCGGCCCGTGCATGTACATGGAGAAGATCGCCACCGGCCCCGACGCCCGCGACGCCATCGACCTCAACCGGTCGCCGACGGAGAACCTGAAGGCGGTGGCGGCAGCCAAGGGCGAATCGGTGCGCGACCTGACCGCCGTCATCCTGGACCGGCCCCGCCACGACCAGCTGATCGCCGAGGTGCGCGAGGCCGGCGCCCGGGTGCGGCTCATCCCCGACGGGGACGTCGCCGGCGCCATCTCGACCTGCTGGCCCCAGTCCGGCGCCGACATCCTGTTCGGCATCGGCGGCACCCCGGAGGGCGTCATCACCGCCGCCGCCCTCAAGGCCATGGGTGGGTCCCACCTCGGTCGGCTCTGGCCCCGCAACGAGGACGAGCGCAAGGCCGCCATCGACGCTGGCTACGACCTCGACCGGGTGCTCACCGAGGACGACCTCGTGCAGAGCGACAACTGCTTCTTCGCCGCCACCGGCATCACCGACGGCGAGCTCCTGAAGGGCGTGCACTACGACAGCCGCGGCGCCACCACCCAGTCGCTGGTCATGCGCTCGAAGTCGGGCACCGTCCGTCTCGTCGACGCCATCCACCGCATCGACAAGCTGGAGACCTACGCGAGCGTCGACTTCTAGGCCGTCGGGCCGCTCAGCCGAGGCCGAAGCGGTAGGCGATGTAGGGGTCCCACCCGCGGTCGACGTTCTCGAGCACCGTCACCCGGTCGATCAGCACCTCCGCCCGATAGCCGGCCAGCAGCTCGATCGCCGGGTCCGGGCCGTCGGTCGGCCCCCCGTCGATGTCGACGGTGACGTGGGGGTGGAAGGAGCGCTTCTCGGGCCGTTCGAGCACACCCGACCAGCACGCCCGGTACAGGGTGGTCACCGACTCCCACGGGCTGACGGCGAGGAAGCGCACCGGTGAGGCCTCGGCGAAGGTCTCGGCCGGCCCGATCGTGAGCGTCATCGGCTCGGCGGCCCGCGCCGCCGCCTGCACGGCGGCGAGGGCGGCGACGACGTCCTCCTCGTGGAGGTTGATCGGCGGGATGATGGTGACGTGCGGGTCGATGCGGCCGAGCTGGCGGTCGCCGAGCGCCCGGCGGATCCCGTCGATCTCGATCGACACGGGCGGCGGGATCAGGAGGGCGACGGCGAACCGGCGGCGGGGCACGCCGTCACGGTAGG
>CAZCJT010000214.1:1226-5022 GCA_964498565.1 uncultured Acidimicrobiaceae bacterium | reverse complement strand
CCCGGTGCGGCCTGCCCCCGTGCGCGACCGCTGGCGTCCTCGCTGGCGCATCCGCCCGGGCACCTCGGGCACGTGAGCGTCATCCCGTCTGACGCCGACGACGCTGGCTCCGCGCTCGCGCCCGAGATCGATCAGGAGCGGATCGCCGCCGCGGTCCGCGAGATCCTGGAGGCCATCGGAGAGGACCCCGACCGCGACGGCCTGCTCGACACGCCGGCCCGCGTGGGCCGCATGTACGCCGAGATCTTCGCCGGCCTCCACGACACGCCCGAGAGGCACCTGAAGACCACGTTCGAGGCCGACCACGACGAGATGGTCATGGTGCGCGACATCCCGATCTACTCGGCGTGCGAGCACCACCTCATCCCCTTCATCGGCAAGGCCCACATCGCCTACATCCCCGGCGAGGACGGTCGCATCACGGGCCTGTCCAAGCTGGCCCGCCTGGCCGACGTCTACGCCCGTCGCCCCCAGGTCCAGGAGCGCCTCACGGTGCAGATCGCCGATGCGCTCGAGCGCGTGCTGAACCCGCGCGGCGTGCTCGTGGTCGTGCAGGCCGAGCACCTGTGCATGTCGATGCGCGGGGTGCGCAAGGCCGGCACCACCACGGTGACCTCGGCGGTGCGGGGCCTGTTCCGCAGCAACACCGCCACCCGCTACGAAGCGATGCGCCTCATCGACATGTGAGCTCGTTCGGCGCGGTCCGCCCTCGCATGGTCGATCGATGGGTCAGGAACGGTGAGCTCAGGTGGCGGCCATCTGCAGGACGCCGTCGTGGCGACGGACCGGGGTCTGCAGGTGCTCCTGCAGCCACAGCTCCACCACGGCGAGCTGCCACAGCAGGTTGGCGCCGCTGGCGGAGCGGTGCTCGTTGGGGGCGTTGAGCAGCCGGCCGACGTGGGCGGGGTCGAACAGGCCGCGGTCGCGGGCCGCCTCGCCCGAGAGGACGTCGCGCACGAGGTCCAGGACCGGGCCCTCCATGGTGCGCAGGCCCGGGACGGGGAAGTAGCCCTTGGGCCGGTCGATGACCTCGTTGGGCAGCACCCGCCGGCCGATGCGCTTGAGGATGCCCTTGCCGCCGTCGTCGAGCTTCAGCTCCGGCGGGCAGGCGGCGGCGAGCTCGACGAGGTCGCGGTCGAGGAACGGCACGCGGGCCTCGAGCCCCCAGGCCATGGTCATGTTGTCGACCCGCTTCACCGGGTCGTCGGGCATGAGCCGGCCGACGTCGAGGCGCATCACCGCGTCGATGGCGGTATCGGCCCCTGGTCGCAGCATGTCGTCGCGGACGAGCTGCGCGCTGGGATCGCCGGCCAGCTGGTTGCGTAGGTCCGGGTGCAGGGCGGCGAGCACCTGCTCGTGCGTGCGGTCGAAGAACGTGGTGACGAAGCGGTCGGGTGCGTCGGTGAGCGCCACGTCGGCGAAGGGCTGGTGCCACCAGTAGCCGGCGAACACCTCGTCGGCCCCCTGCCCGGACTGCACGACCTTGACGTGCCGGGCGACCCGCTCCGACAGGAGGTAGAACGCGACGACGTCGTGACTGGCCATCGGCTCGGACATGGCGGCGACGGCGCCGCCCAGCTCGGCGGCGATGTCGACGTTGGGGATGGCGATCTTGTGGTGGTCGGTGCCGAACTCGGCGGCGACCATGTCGGAGAACTCGAACTCGTCGCCCTGCTCGCCACCGGCGGAGTCGAAGCCGATGGAGAAGGTGGCCAGGCCCTTCTGGCCGGCCTCGGCGAGGAGGGCGACGATGAGGCTGGAGTCCAGGCCGCCGGACAGCAGCACGCCGACCGGCACGTCGGCGACGAGTCGCCGCTCGACCGAGCGCCGCAGGGCCTCGAGGATCGCGTCGTCCCAGTCGTCGACGCCCACGTCTCGCCGCGTGTACTGCGGGTCCCAGTAGCGGGTCTCGGTGGTGGTGCCGTCCCGCTCGACGGCGAGCATGGTGCCGGGTGGCAGCTTGGTGACGTCTCGCAGGATGGTCCGGGGGGCGGGGACGATGCCGTGCAGGGTGAGCTGGTGGTGCACGGCCACGAGGTCGAGGTCGGTGCTGATGTCGCCGCCGGCGAGCAGCGCCGGGATCGTGGAGGCGAAGCGCAGGCGGCCGCCGGACCTGCTGAGGTAGAGCGGTTTGATGCCGATCCGGTCGCGCACGAGCAGGGCGCGGCCGGTGTCACGCTCGACGATGCAGCAGGCGAACATGCCGCGCAGGCGGTGGACGAAGTCGTGGCCCCAGCGGTGGTACGCCTTGAGCAGCACCTCGGTGTCGCTGGTCGAGAAGAAGCGGTAGCCGCAGCCCTCGAGCTCCCGGCGCAGCTCGCGGTGGTTGTAGATGCAGCCGTTGAACGCGAGCGTGAGCCCGAGGTCGGCGTCCACCATCGGCTGGGACCCGTGGGTGGACGTGTCGATGATGCTGAGGCGCCGGTGGCCGAGCGCGGCCCAGTCGTTCGACCACATGCCCGTCCCGTCCGGCCCCCGGGGCGTCATCGCCGTGGTCATGCGGGCGACCGCGCCCACATCCACCTCTCGACCGTCGGACCGGAGCTCGCCTGCGAAGCCGCACATGGCCCCGGCTCCTACCCCGTCGGCCGGCAGATCTGTCCTGTTGTCACGCGTCCTGCCGACAGTCGGTGTCGTCAGTGCCGCGACGCGCCCTCCGGGGTGGTCTGCGCAACGAGCCACTCGAAGAGCCGGGCGTGCGGCGCCACGTGCGCCAGCAGCTCGGGGTGCCATTGGACGCCGACCACCGGTTCGTCCGGCAGTTCGACCGCCTCCACGATCCCGTGCTCGTCGCGGGCCGACACGAGGAGCCCGTCGGCCGGCACCTCGATGGCCTGGTGGTGGAGGGTGTTGACGTCGACGACGTCGGTGTCGAGCAGCTTGGCCAAGCAGGTGCCGGGGGCGATCTGCACCGGGTGCGCCGCAGCCGCGAACCGGTCGGGCACCAGGTGGGGGCTGCCCACGGCATCGGGCAGGTGCTGGACGAGGGTGCCGCCGAGGGCGACGTTGAGTATCTGCATCCCGCGGCAGATGGCCAGCATGGGGAGGGACTGCCGCCTGGCCTCGGCGATGAGGGCCAGCTCCCACTCGTCGCGATCGTGGTCCACGCCCCCGACTGCCGGGTGGCGCTCGGCTCCGTAGCGCTCGGGTGCCACGTCGCCGCCGCCGGAGAGCACCAGGGCGTCGAGGGCGCCGATGGTGGCGGCGACGTTGCCCGATGGCTGCACGGGCAGGACGAGGGCGACTGCTCCGGCGCCGGTGACGGCGTCCACGTAGGCGCGGTCGAGGGTGGTGAGGGCGCGGTCGACGGCGAGGACGGCGGACCGGTGGTGGATCGGGGAGCTGGTGATGCCGACGAGCGGGAGCACGAGGGCGAAGGTATCGAACCGGGCGCGGCATCCCGACGCAGGGGTCACAGACCGGAGAGTCCTACTGGTCCCCGGGCGGGGGAAGGAAGGCCCGATGCTGTCCTCCACACCGCCGCCGGTGAACGGCCGCACGCCCCACGCCGGCGGTGCACCGTCCGAAGACGCGGTACCGCCGACGGTCCGGATCCCGCCGGTGGGGCCCCTCCCCGGCTCCACGCCCACCGGTCACGAGGTGACCGCCACGCTGGGCGTGGAGGAGGAGTTCCTCGTCGTCGACAGCGAGACGCGCCAGCTCGTCCCCCGGGGTCACGAGCTGATCGAGCACGTCCGCGACCTGGGCCACCACGTCAGTGCCGAGCTCAACCTGTGCCAGATCGAGGTGGACACGCCCGTGTGCACCGACCTGTCGACGCTGCGGGAGGAGGTCG
>CAZCJT010000214.1:0-1126 GCA_964498565.1 uncultured Acidimicrobiaceae bacterium | reverse complement strand
GAGGAGGTCGGTCTGGCGGCCGCCGCCATGGCCACGCATCCGTTCTCCAGCTGGCGCACGCAGATCGTCGACACCGACGAGGAGCGCTACGAGGCCATGGCCGACCGGTACCGCCTCCTGGTCCGGGAGCAGGTCATCTGCGGCTGCCACGTCCACGTCGGCGTCGCCGACCCCCACGACCGTGTCGCGGTGCTGAAGGCCGCCGGCGCCTGGTTGCCCACGTTGCTCGCCCTGTCGACCAACTCGCCGTACTGGCAGGGCGAGGACAGCGGCTACGCCAGCTACCGGACGGTGATCTGGTCGCGCTGGCCGACGTCGGGCATGCCCCCGTCCATCTCGTCGCCCGAGGAGCTGCAGGCGATCATCGACGACCTCCTGGCCATCGGCGCCATCGAGGACGAGACCCACCTGTACTGGTGGGTCCGGCCGTCGCTCCGCCACCCGACGGTCGAGTTCCGGGTCTGCGACACCTTCCTGTTCGCCGACGACGTGGTGGGCGTCGCCGGGCTGATCCGTGCGCTGTGCTGGACGGCCCTGAACGCCCCCGAGACCCTGTCTGCCGTGCCCGGTCGCCAGGTCCTGCGGGCCGCCGTCTGGCATGCCGCCCGGTACGGGATGCGCCGCAACCTCATGGACCCGGCCCAGCGGTCGCAGCGTCCGGCGCCCGACGTGGTCCGGTCCCTGGTCGACTCCGCCCGCCCGGGTCTGGAGCACTACGGCGACGACGAGGTCGTGCCGGACCTGATCGAGCACATCATCTCCCGGGGCACGGGCGCCAGCGCCCAGCGGCTCACCCGGGCCGAGGAGACCTCCGCCGTTCCGGTGGTGGACATGGTCCTGGAGCGGATGCACCGGAGACAGGACGCCGGGTTCCCTTCGCCGCGCTAGCGGTGTCGCCCGGACGCGGTTCAGCCTGGGAGCTCGGCCAGGTCCCGGAGGGCGCGGCACGCCGACTGGACCAGGGGGATGGCGAGGCAGGCGCCGGTGCCCTCGCCCAGCCGGAGGCCGAGCGACAGCAGGGGTTCGAGCCCGAGGTGGTCCAGCGCCGCGTTCGCCCCTGGTTCGGTGGATCGGTGACCGGCGAAGGTGTGCGCCGCGGTCCCCGGCGCGATGGCCTCGGCGACGC
>CAZCJT010000213.1:0-5061 GCA_964498565.1 uncultured Acidimicrobiaceae bacterium | reverse complement strand
GCAACGGGCAGGGAGGCCCGACCGGGTCTGACCAGGCGCGACGTTTGTGACACAACCGGCGCGCGTGGTCAGATCCGAAGCGACTGACCGACGACTCCCGAGGTGGGAAACCCGACATGACCGTCCGCGTGGGCATCAATGGCTTCGGCCGAATCGGCCGCAACTTCTTCCGGGCCGCGAAGGCACAGGGCGCCGACATCGACTTCGTCGCCGTGAACGACCTCGGCTCGCTGGAGACGATGGCCCACCTCCTCCAGTACGACTCGGTCATGGGCCGCTTCCCCGAGAAGGTCGGGGTCGGCAGCGACGGCATCACCATCGGCGACGACACGCTCAAGGTGCTGGCCGAGCGCAACCCGGCCGACCTGCCCTGGGGCGACCTCGGCGTCGACGTCGTCATCGAGTCCACCGGCTTCTTCACCGACCGCGACAAGGCCGCCGCCCACCTCGACGCCGGCGCCCCGCTCGTCATCGTGTCGGCCCCGGCCAAGGGTGCCGACGAGACCTTCGTGGTCGGCGTGAACGAGGACACCTTCGACGCCGACACGCACAAGGTCGTCTCCAACGCCTCCTGCACCACCAACTGCTTCGTGCCCATGGTCAAGGTCCTCGACGACGCCTTCGGCGTGGAGAAGGGCTTCATGACCACGATCCACGCCTACACCGGCGACCAGGCCCTCGTGGACGGCCCGCACAGCGACCTGCGCCGGGCCCGCGCCGCGGCCATCAACATCATCCCCACCTCCACCGGCGCGGCTCGGGCGACGAGCCTGGTCATGCAGTCGATGGACGGCCGCCTCGACGGCACCGCCCTGCGGGTCCCGGTCCCCACCGGCTCGGTCACCGACTTCACGGCCCAGCTCAAGACCGACGCCACGGCCGAGGCCATCAACGAGGCCTTCGAGGCCGCCGCCACCGAGGGCCGCCTGTCCAAGGTCCTCGACTACAGCAACGCCCCGCTGGTCAGCTCCGACATCGTCGGCTCGGCCGCATCGTGCACGTTCGACTCCGGCCTCACCATGGCCAACGGCAACCTGGCCAAGATCAGCGGCTGGTACGACAACGAGTGGGGCTACTCCAACCGCCTCGTGGACCTCGTCACCATCGTCGGCGGCTGAGCGCCCAGCCGATGGAACCGGTTCCCCAGCTGGAGGACCTGCTGCCGCTCGACGGCAAGCGGGTCCTCGTCCGCACCGACTTCAACGTGCCGCTGCGGGACCAGCCCGACGGCACCCGGGAGATCGTCGACGACCTCCGCATCCGCGCCGCGCTGCCCACCATCCAGTGGCTCCAGCAGCAGGGTGCCACGGTGACCACCTGCAGCCACCTGGGCCGGCCGAAGGGCGCGCCCGATCCGAAGTACTCGATGGACCCGGTCCGCCAGCGCCTCGCCGAGCTGGCACCGGGCGTCGAGCTGCTGGAGAACCTCCGCTTCGATCCGGGTGAGACCGGCAACGACGACGCCTTCGTGCAGCAGCTGATCGCCGGCCAGGATGCCTACGTGAACGACGCCTTCGGGGCGTCGCACCGGGCCCACGCCTCGATCGTCGGCCCGCCCCAGCACCTCCCCTCGGCGGCCGGCCGGCTGCTGGCCAAGGAGGTCGAGATCCTCGGCGGCCTGCGCACCGATGCCCGGCGGCCCTTCATCGCCATCCTCGGTGGGGCCAAGGTCAGCGACAAGCTCGGCGTCATCGAGGCCCTGCTGCCCCAGGTCGACGGCCTCATCATCGGCGGCGGGATGTGCTTCACCTTCCTCGCCGCCCAGGGCAACCCCATCGGCGACTCGCTGTTCGAGGCCGACATGGTCGACACGTGCCGTCAGCTCCTCGACCAGGCCGACGGCAAGATCCACCTGCCCTCCGACGTCACCGCCCTCGGCCCGGGCGGCAAGATCGGTGACCCCGCCGCCGGGGGAGAGGTGCGCCAGCTGCACACCTCCATCCCCGACGGCTGGATGGGCCTCGACATCGGCCCCGGCACCGCCGCCGAGTTCGGCGACCTGATCGGCGAGGCCAACACCGTCTTCTGGAACGGCCCGATGGGCGTGTTCGAGGACCCCCGGTTCGAGGCCGGGACCAAGACGCTCGCCCACGCCGTCGCCGAGGCCCGCGCCTTCACCGTGGTCGGCGGCGGCGACAGCGCGGCGGCCGTCGAGCAGTTCGGCCTGGCCCGCGACATCGACCACATCTCCACCGGCGGCGGCGCGTCGCTCGAGCTGCTCGAGCAGGGCGACCTGCCGGGTCTGGCAGCACTGAGGAGCCAGCGATGACGAGCAGCCGCAAGCCGCTGATCAGCGGCAACTGGAAGATGCACAACAACCACTTCGAGGCGATCCAGCTCGTCCAGAAGCTGAGCTACGTGCTGACCAACGAGGACGTCGACGCGGTCGACGTGTCGGTCCACCCGCCGTTCACCGACATCCGCTCGGTGCAAACGGTGCTCGAGGCCGACCGCATCCCGGTCTCCCTCGGCGCCCAGCACTGCCACTGGGAGGAGAAGGGCGCGTTCACCGGTGAGGTGTCGGCCCCGATGCTGGCCAAGCTCGACGTCGCCTACGTCATCTGCGGCCACAGCGAGCGCCGTGAGCTGTTCGGCGAGACCGACGACGACGTCAACAAGAAGGTGCACGCCATCCTGAAGGCGGGCATGACGCCGATCATGTGCTGCGGCGAGACCGACGCCGAGCGCGAGGCCGGGCAGGCCGAGGAGAAGGTGGCCGGTCAGGTCCGCGCCGGGCTGGCCAGGGTGAAGCCCGAGCAGGTGGCGGCGATGGTGATCGCCTACGAGCCGATCTGGGCCATCGGCACCGGCAAGACCGCCACCGCCGAGGACGCCCAGGCCATGTGCGCGCACGTCCGGGCCACGGTCTCCGAGGTCGCGGGGCGGGAGGCGGCCGAGGCCGTCCGCATCCAGTACGGCGGGTCGGTGAAGCCGGCCAACGCCCACGAGCTCATGGGCCAGCCCGACATCGACGGCGCCCTCGTGGGCGGCGCCAGCCTGGATGCCGACGACTTCGGGCGAATCGTCCAATACCGGCTGGGCGGACCGACAAGCTGAAGTCAGATCTGCTGACAGATCAGCCAGTCGGCGGTGGGGCGGGCTGACCGTCCGGCGTTGCAGCCGTGTTGCAGTACGGCGAACTGACCAGGGATACGTTGGTGGGTGGCGGCCGTCTTGCTACGGTCGCCCGCCATTCACGCACGTGTCGACAGATGTGTCGTACGGTTCGTGATCGTTGCGTCAACTGGTCGTTGGGCCACGCGCAGCACCCTGCAACCCAACCAGGAGGAACCCCCTGTGATGAAGTCCCGATGGCTGCGCGTGCTCGCGCTGTTCCTCGGCCTGTCGATGCTCGCCGCCGCCTGTGGCGACGACGACGACCAGGCTGCAGACGACACGGAAGACACCGAAGGCACCAGCGAGGGTGGCGAGGATTCCGGCGACGGCGCAGGCGGTGGCGAGTTCATCGACTACGGCACCTTCGTGGGCGATCCGCCCGAGCACATCGACCCGGCGCTGAACTCGACGCTCGACGCCTACCAGGTCATCAACGCCATGTACGACGGGCTCACCGAGATCGACAACAGCGATCCCGAGAACCCCCAGATCGTGCCGCTGCTGGCCGAGTCCTACGAGCCCAACGAGGACGCCACCGTCTGGACCTTCACCATCAAGGAAGGCCAGAAGTTCTCCAACGGCGAGGAGATCCTCCCCTCCACCTTCAAGCGCTCCTGGGAGCGTGCCGCGGCCATGGGTGGCGACTACAGCTACCTCATGACCTTCATCGAGGGCGGCGCCGAGGCGCTCGAGACCCCCGGCACCGAGCTGTCCGGCGTGGTCGCCGACGACGAGGCCATGACCCTCGAGGTCACCCTGGCCGACCCGTACTCGAACTTCGACGCGGTCGCCGGCTTCCAGCTGTTCCTCCCGATGCCCGAAGAGGCCGGTGACGCCGCCTCCCCGGTCGCCGAGTACGAGAACGGCGTGATGGTCGGCAACGGCCCCTACATGCTCGAGACCGCTCGCTCCGACGAGGAGATCGTGCTCGTCAAGAACGAGGAGTGGCAGGGCGACTTCAATGGTGAGACGTGGGACGACCGCCTCGACCGGATCATCTTCCGGGTCCAGGCCGATCCTGACACCGCCTACAACGCCTTCGAGGCCGGCGAGGCTGACAACGCCAACATCCCCCCGGCCCGCGTGAGCGAGGCCGAGGAGAACTACGGCAACACGCTCGACGTCGACATCCTCGGCTCGTACCACTTCGTCATCAACGACCGCGACCCGCGGATCGGTGGCGAGGAGAACCTGAAGCTGCGCCAGGCCATCTCGGCCGCGATCGACCGTGAGGAGATCAACACGGCCGTCTACAACGGCAGCCGCCAGACCTCCACCGGCATCGTGCCCCCGGGCATCCCCGGCTTCGAAGAGGGCATCTGCGAGTACTGCGCCTACGACGTCGAGCAGGCCCAGACCCTGGTCGACGAGTGGAAGGCGGCCGGCGGCGCCCAGGACGGTCCGATCCCGATCCAGTTCAACGCCGACGCCGGCCACGAGCCGGTCGTGCAGATCATGATCGACAACCTGGCCGCCATCGGCATCGAGGCCGAGGCCCAGCCGTTCCCGACGGAGACCTACTTCTCCCAGCTCGCCGAGGGCGCGTGCACCATCTGCCGGGCCGGTTGGTTCGCCGACTACCCGACCTACGACAACTTCATGTTCGATCTGTTCCACTCCAGCGCGCTGGACGGCAACAACTACGGGTTCGTGAACGAGGAGTTCGACGCCCTGGTCGACGAGGCCAAGCAGACCATCGACCCCGAGGCGCAGGGCGAGCTGTTCCGCGACGCCGAGCGGATCCTGCTCAATGAGGCCACCATGGCCATCCCGCTCAACTGGTACCGCGGCGACTACGTGTACAACGCGGACGAGTGGGAGAACTTCGAGCAGACCAACGCCGGTCTGATCTTCTGGGAGCGGATCACCCCGGTCTCCTAGGCCATCGAAGGCAGGACCCAGCTGAACCGCTGACCTGCTGACACCGGACGGCGGTGGCGGGCC
>CAZCJT010000212.1:0-5076 GCA_964498565.1 uncultured Acidimicrobiaceae bacterium | reverse complement strand
GCGGCGATCGAAGAGCAGACCGACCACGGCGGCCGTCGGTCGACTCCGCAGGTCGAAGCGGTCGGGCACGACGGGCAGCTCGGCCCCGGGGATGACGAGGTCGATGCCGCCCGGCACGGAGGGGTCCGCCTCCTCGCCGCCGGTGGCGGCGATCGACGGGAAGTGGTCGATGCGCACCTGATCGATCTGGGCCTGGCGATCCGGGTCCCAGTGATCGTCCCGGGCCACCAGGATCAGCGACCGCTCCTCGAACGACACCAGCTCGTACGGCCCGGCCCCGAAGGGCACCAGGTCGTCGAAGCGACCGGTGAGATCGGTGTCCCCGCCGAACGCGTCCGCGTGCAGCAGCCAACCCTCGTAGCCGCCGAACAGCTCGGGCCAGTCGGCCCACGGCGAGCGCAGCGTCACCCGGGCCACCAGCGGGTCGGTGTCGTCCACGGCAGAGATGAGCTGGTGGCCGGCGGTGGCCGCGCCCGGGGTGTCGAGGCGGGCCAGCCAGGTGCCCTTGACGTCGCTGCTCGTGATGGGCCGCCCGTCATGCCAGCGGGCCTCCTCGGCCAGCACGAACACGATGGTCTGCTGACCGGTCGCCCGGTCGACCCGGACCTCCGGCGCACCGGCCAGCACGGGCGACGGGACGTAGCCACCGGCGGCGTCCACCTCCATGAGCTTGGGCACCACGTGCTGGAGCACCAGCGTGCGGGCGGCGTCGTCGGAGCAGGTGAGCGGGTTGAGGCACGCCGGCCAGTCGGCGCTGGCCACCCGCAGCAACGTCGCCGCGGACGGCAGGGTGCTCTCGGCTGAACCGGCAGCACCCGGCTCGGCGTCGTCGTCCTCGAACAGGGAGCAGCCCGAGGCCACGAGGGCCAGCAGCACCAGGGCCAGCACGGCGCTCCGCGGCAGCCGGCGGCGGGGACGTGGCACGTCCTAGATGACCTGTTGGACCTCGGCGTAGTGGCACGCCGAGGGGTGGCCCTGCCCGCGGTCGATCAGCGCGGGCGGGTCCACCGCGCACTTCTCGGTCGCCTTCCAGCAGCGGGTGCGGAAGCGGCAGCCGGACGGCGGGTCGATCGGGCTGGGGACGTCGCCCTCGAGCACGATGCGAGCCCGGGCCCGCTCCTTGCGCGGATCGGCGAGCGGCACCGCCGACAGCAGCGCCTGGGTGTACGGGTGGGAGGGGCGGTCGTAGATCTCGTCGCGCGTGCCGGTCTCGACGATGGAGCCGAGGTACATGACGGCCACGTGGTCGGAGATGTGGCGCACCACCGAGAGGTCGTGGGCGATGAACACGTAGGCCAGGCCCATGCGGTCCTGGATCTCCTCGAGCAGGTTCACCACGCCGGCCTGGATCGACACGTCGAGGGCGGACACCGGCTCGTCCAGCACCAGGACCTCGGGCTCCAGCGCGAGGGCGCGGGCGATGCCGACGCGCTGGCGCTGACCGCCGGAGAACTCGTGGGGGTACCGGTTGGCGTGCTCGGGCGAGAGCCCCACCTGGTGGAGCAGCGAGGCGATGCGTCGGCCGATGTCGTCCTTGGACATGTCGGTGTGGATGCGCAGGGGCTCGGCGATGGCTGCGCCCACCGTCATGCGGGGGTTCAGGGAGGCGAAGGGGTCCTGGAAGACGATCTGGATCCGCTGGCGCACCTTGATGAGCTCGCGGCGGCTGAGCTTCGAGATGTCGCGCCCGTCGAAGATGACCTCGCCTGCGGTGGGCTTCAGCAGGTTCAACAGCATGCGACCGGTGGTGGACTTGCCACAGCCGGACTCGCCGACGAGGCCGAGGGTCTGGCCCCGGTCGACCGACAGCGACACGTCGTCGACGGCGGCGAAGGAGTCGACGGCGCGGGCCAGCAGGCCGCCCCGGATGGGGAAGCGCTTGACCAGGTTGCGGGCCTGCAGAAGGGGGTCGCTCACGGCTCCTGGACCTCCACCAGCTCGGTGTCGGCCTCGGCCACGTCGGACTCCTCCAGGCGCTCGCGCAGGTCGTCGAGGCCGATGTCGATCAGGATCTCGGCGAAGTGGCACGACGCTAAGTGGTGCTCGCGGTCGATCGAGCGCAGCTCGGGGACCTCCTGGTCGCAGCGCCCGGGCACCTCACGGAACGCGCACCGCGGGTGGAACGGGCAGCCGGAGGGCCGGTTGATCAGCGACGGCGGTGAGCCGGGGATCGGGATGAGGGGCTCGTCGTTGTCGTTGTCGAGCCGGGGGATGCTGCCGATGAGGCCGAGCGTGTAGGGGTGGCGCGACTCGTAGAAGACCTCGTCCACGGTGCCGAGCTCGGCCTGGCGCCCGGCGTACATCACCATGACCTGGTCGGACAGGCCGGCTACCACGCCGAGGTCGTGGGTGATGAGCATGATGGCCGAGTCGATCTCGTCCTTGATGGCCACCAGGGCCTCGAGCACCTGGGCCTGGACGGTCACGTCGAGGGCGGTGGTGGGCTCGTCCGCAATGAGCAGGTCGGGGTTGCAGACCACGGCCATGGCGATCATGGCCCGCTGGCGCATGCCGCCGGAGAACTCGTGCGGGTACTGGCCGGCGCGCCTGCGGGCCTCGGGGATGCCCACGAGGTCGAGCATCTCCACGGCGCGCTCCATGGCCTCCTTGCGGCCGAGGCCCTGGTGGATGCGGGCGACCTCGCCGACCTGGCGGCCGACGGTGTGCACCGGGTTCAGCGCGGTGAGCGGATCCTGGAAGATCATCGCGATCTCGAAGCCCCGGATCGCGTCCATCTCCTCGGTGTCCTTGTCGAGGAGGTTCTCGCCCTTCCAGAGGATCTCGCCGGAGTCGACCTTGAGCGTGGGGATGAGCTGCAGGATCGACATGGCGGTGACGGACTTGCCCGAGCCGGACTCCCCCACCACGGAGAACACGTCGCCGCGGTGGATGTCGAAGGACACGCCGTCGACGGCCTGCACGATGCCGTCACCGGTGTCGAAGTGGGCGTGCAGGTCGCGGACCGACAGGAGCGGTTCGTCGTGGCCGGTGTGCTGCATCGCCGAGCGCATGGAGGAGCGGGTCACGGTGTTCTCACTTCAGGCGGGGGTCGAGGGCGTCGCGCAGGCCGTCGCCGACGAGGACGAACGACAGCACCGTGAGGCCGACGGCGGCGCCGGGGAAGAAGACGAGGTGGGCGGCGTTGGCCAGGTCGCCCTTGCCCTGGGCGACCATCAGGCCCCAGGCCGGGGTGGGGTCCTGGGGGCCGACGCCGAGGAACGACAGCGCGGCCTCGGCCAGGATCGTGGTGCCGATGGCGATGGTGCCGTAGACGATGATCGGCTGCAGGGCGTTGGGCAGGATGTGGCGGAACATGATGCGGGCCCGGCCGAAGCCGAGCGCGGTGGCGGCCTCGACGTACTCCATCTGCTTGAGCTGCAGGAAGCTCGAACGGACGATCCGGCACACCCCGAGCCAACCGGTGAGGCCGAGTACCAGGATGATGGCGTTCTCGCTGCGGCCGAACACGGCAGCCACGGCCACGGCCAGGACGATGTAGGGGATGGCGAGGAAGACGTCGGTGACCCGCATGATCAGGGTCTCCACGATGCCGCCGAAGAAGCCGGCGATGGCGCCGAGGACCAAGCCGATGACGAGGGCGATCGACGTCGCCGCGATGCCGATCTTCAGCGACACCCGGGCCCCGTACACGATGCGCGAGAACAGGTCGCGACCGATGGTGTCGGTGCCGAACCAGAAGTCCGACGACGGCGGGGCCCGGAACGCGCCGGCCTCGCCTCCGGGACGCTCGGTGAAGCCGTGGGGAGCGATCACGTCGGCGAAGATCGCCACCAGCAGGATGAAGACGATGAACACGAGGCCGGCGACGGCCAGGCGGTTCTGCTTGAAGCGCCGCCAGACGTCCTTGCGCATCGGGCGCGACGCGGTGAGCTGCGGGACGTCGCCGGAACCGAGCTGCTCCTGGTGGCCCTCGGTGTTCGGGTTCTGCGGGTCGGCACCGATCGGGACGGTCACGACTCCTCCTTCCCACCGAGGCGGATCCGGGGGTCGAACCAGGCGTACGACACGTCGACGGCCAGGTTGATGAGGGAGTAGGCGAGCACGACGGCCAGGGTCAGCCCGAGCAGCACGGGCAGGTCACGGTCGAGCACCGAGTCGGCGATCGTCGAGCCGAGGCCCGGCCAGGAGAACACGGTCTCGGTCAGCACGGCGGCGCCGATGACGGTGCCCAGGTCGATGCCGATGAGGGTGACGACGGGGAGCATGGCGTTGCGCAGGCCGTGGCGGATGATGACCTTGCGCTCGTTCAGGCCCTTGGCCTTGGCCGTTCGCATGTAGTCGGCGCGCAGCACCTCGAGCATCGACCCACGGGTCATGCGGGCGGCCAGCGCCGTCGACACGCACGCCAGCGTGATGGCCGGCAGCAGCAGGTAGCGCCACTGCACGCCCTGGGGGATGAAGAAGAACAGCCAGTCCCCGTCACCGGAGCCCGGTGGCCCGATCTGGGAGGTGCGCAGCGTGGCCCACTCCGGCCAGTCGTGCTTGTTCGGGTACACGGCAAACACGTACTGGAACACGAAGCCCAGCACGAACACCGGGATGGCCGACAGGGTCGCCGTGCTGATCGTCGTCACCTTGTCGATGATCGAGTAGCGCCGGATGGCCGAGATGAGGCCGACGGAGATGCCGACGGTGATCTCGATCAGGATGGCCCAGATGCCGAGCCGGAGGCTGTTGACCGCCTTCTCGCCGAGGATGTCGTTGACGCTGCGACTGGTCTCGTAGGACTGGCCGAGGTCCCACTGGATGGTGCGCTTCCAGTAGTTGGCGAACTGCGTGGGGAGCGGGTCGTCGAGTCCGTAGCGCTCGGTGACCTGCTCGACCCGGATGGGGTTCGGGGTGCGGTCCCCACCGCCGGCGATGAGGTTCGCCGGGTCGCCGGGGAGGACGAAGAACAAGAAGAAGAGGAAGGACAGCGCGAAGAAGACCGTCGGGATGACGAGGAGGAGACGACGGATGATGTAGCTCGCCATTGCGGTCGATCCGTTGGTTCGGGGCCGGTGGCCGGGGTAGGTCCGAGCGACGGAAACGGCGGTGGCGGGCACGAGGCCCGCC
>CAZCJT010000211.1:0-5080 GCA_964498565.1 uncultured Acidimicrobiaceae bacterium | reverse complement strand
CTGGCGGCCTCCTGGCCACGGCGGCGGGCGGCGCGGGTGCCGGGGACGGCCTCGCGCTTGGCCTGCTCGATGGCCAGCATCGACGCCGGCATCGGGCTCACGATGATCGTGATGTGGCAGGTGCGCTTGCGGATCTTGGTGGCGCGACCGCGGGCACGGGGGCGCCAGCGGTACATCGTGCGGCCCTCGTCGGCGTAGCAGGCCGACACGTAGAGGGTGGCGGGGTCGATCTGGTCGTTGTGCTCGGCGTTGGCCACGGCAGAGGCCAGGCACTTGCCCACGACCTCGGCGGCGGCCCGCTCGGTGTAGGCCAGCACGGAGGCGGCCTCGTCGATGGCCGTGCCACGGATCAAGTCGAGGACGACGCGGGCCTTGGTGGCCGACATGCGCACGTTCTTGACCTGGGCGCGGGTGCCCGGGCGCTCGTTGGTCTTGGTACCGGTCATCGGCGTCCCTTCGCGGACTTCTCCATGCCGGCGTGGTACTTGAAGGTCTTGGTCGGGGCGAACTCGCCGAGCTTGTGGCCGACCATGGCCTCGGTGACGTACACGGGCACGTGCTTGCGACCGTCGTGGACGGCGATGGTGTGACCCACCATGTCCGGGATGATCGTGGACCGGCGGGACCACGACTTGATGACCTTCTTCTCGCTCTTCTCGTTGAGCTCGTCGACCTTCTTCAGGAGGTGGTCGTCGACGAAGGGGCCCTTCTTGAGGGAACGGGGCATGCTCGTCTCCTATCGCCGCGAGCCGCGGGTACGGCGGCGGCGCACGATCATGTCGGTGGACTTCTTCTTCTTGTTCCGGGTCCGGCCCTCGGGCTTGCCCCATGGCGAGACCGGGTGGCGACCGCCGGACGTCTTGCCCTCGCCGCCACCGTGGGGGTGGTCGACGGGGTTCATCACGACGCCGCGGGACTGGGGGCGGACGCCCTTCCAGCGGTTGCGGCCGGCCTTGCCGATCTTGATCAGGTCGGCCTCGGCGAAGCCGACCTCGCCAACGGTGGCGCGGCAGTCGATGGCGACGCGGCGCATCTCGGTTGAGGGCAGACGCAGCGTGGCGTAGCTGCCCTCCTTGGCGACGAGCTGGATCGAGGTGCCGGCGGAACGGGCCATCTGGCCACCGCCGCCCGGCTTGAGCTCGACGTTGTGCACGACGGTGCCGACGGGGATGTAGCGCAGCTCCATGGCGTTGCCCGGCGCGATGTCGGCGCCCTGGCCGCTCATGATCCGGTCGCCGACCTTCACGCCCCGGGGGGCCAGGATGTAGCTCTTGGTGCCGTCGACGTAGTGGAGCAGCAGGATCCGGCAGTTGCGGTTGGGGTCGTACTCGACGGCGGCGACCTTGGCCTCGACGCCGTCCTTGTTCCGACGGAAGTCGACGACGCGGTAGCGCTGCTTGTGACCGCCACCGCGGTGGCGAGAGGTCATGCGACCGTGGTTGTTGCGACCGCCGGTGCTCGACTTCTTGGCCAGCAGCGACTTCTCGGGCGTGGACTTCGTGATCTCGGAGAAGTCGGCGACCGTCTGGAAGCGGCGGGCGGGGCTGGACGGCTTGCGCTTGCGGATTGCCATGATCAGACCCCCTCGAACAGGTCGATGGTGTCGTCGCCGTGCACGGTGACGATGGCTCGCTTGGTGGTGGGCCGGGAGGTGAACGCGCCGGTGCGACGGCTGCGCATGCGCTTGCCCTTGCGGTTCAGCGTGTTCACCTTGACGACCCGCACGCCGAAGATGTGCTCGATCGCCTGGCGGATCTGGGTCTTGTTGGCGTCGTTGTGGACGACGAACGTGTAGACGTTGCCCTCGATGAGGTCGTAGCTCTTCTCGGAGACGACCGGGCGGATGATGACGGAGCGGGCGTCCATCAGGCAGCACCTTCCTCGACGGCGGGCGTGCTGGTGGGCAGCGCGCCACGCGTGAAGACGATCCAGTCGCTGACCAGCACGTCGTAGGTGTTGAGCTGGCTCGTCTCGAGCACGTGGACGTTGGGCAGGTTCGCCATGCTCTTGGCGGCGTTGGCGTCGCCCCGCTCGATCACGGCGAGGACCCGGCCGGCGGTGCCGAGGGCCTCGAGGGCCTGGCGCACGGTCTTGGTCTTCGGGATGTCGAAGCCCCACGCCTCGATCACGATGATGCGATCGGAGCTGAAGCGGTCGGAGAGGGCCGAGCGCAGGGCCAGGCGCACCATCTTCTTCGGCGTCTTCTGCTCGTAGGAGCGGGGCTTCGGGCCGAGGGCCACGCCGCCGCCACGCCACTGGGGCGCACGGATGGAGCCCTGCCGGGCCCGGCCGGTGCCCTTCTGCTTCCACGGCTTGGCGCCACCGCCGCGGACCTCGGCCCGCGTCTTGGTGGACTGCGTGCCGGAGCGCTTGGCGGCGAGCTGGGCCGTGACGACCTGGTGCATGACGGCCAGGTTCGGCTCGATGCCGAAGATGGCGTCGTCGAGGTCGACGGTGCCGGTCTTGTCGCCGGCCAGGTTCTTGACGTCGATGGAAGCCATCAGCTGGTGACCGCCTTCTTGCTGGCGTCCTTGATGAGCACGGTCGACTGCTTCGGGCCGGGGACCGAACCGCGGATGAGCACGATCTCGCGCTGGGGATCGGACTCGACCACGACGAGGTTCTGCGTCGTGACCCGCTCGTTGCCCATGCGACCAGCCATGCGCTGGCCCTTGAACACGCGGGCCGGCGTGGCGCAGGCGCCGATGGCGCCCGGCTTGCGGTGGACCCGGTGCGCACCGTGGCTCGCGGGCAGGCCCTTGAAGCCGTGGCGCTTCATGACGCCGGCGAAGCCCTTGCCCTTGGAGACACCGGTGATGTCGACCAGGTCGCCGGCGGCGAACACGTCGGCGGCCAGCTCCTGACCGACCTCGTAGGCGCTCACGTCGTCGAGGCGGAGCTCGACGAGCGTCTCCCCGGGGTCGACGCCAGCGGCCGCGAAGTGACCGGCCTTGGGCATGGTGAGCTTGCGGGCATCACGCTGGCCATAGGTGACCTGGAGTGCGCTGTAACCGTCTCGCTCTTGTGTCTTGATCTGGACCACCCGGCAGGGCTGCACGCGGAGCACGGTGACGGGGACAATGCGATTGTCCTCGTCCCACACCTGCGTCATTCCCACCTTGGTGGCGACGATCGATTTCGTGGCCATGCGGCGCGTCCTCGTTCACGCGAACGCTCCGCAGGGCACGTATGGCCCAGCGGAGCGCTGGTTCGGTTGTGCCGTGCGGTTCCCGATCCGAGTTGGGACCAGGCCTGCACGGGCCTCGATTGCAGAAAGCTGCGGCCATCGGACAGGGGTCCGGGGGCACGAAGAGGAAACGATAGCGGGAAGGCCCCCCACATGCCAATGCGCCCGTGTCACCACACCGACACAGTCCGTCATGTGGTCGACACCGGACATCCATGTCCATGCGTTGCAATCGACCCCATGGCGGAACACCTGCACCTCGAAGGCACCCGACCCGACCACCCGGCCTGGATGGCAGAGGAGCGCGACGACGTCTTCGACGCCGCTGCCCTCGAACGGGCCATGGTCGAGTCCCGGCAGGCGGCGTACGCCGCGCTCCGGGAGCTCGCTCCGGCCTCCTGACCAGCGACCACCACGACGGACCCGACGGTGCACCGCCCCGGTGGCGGTGCACCGCCGCGTTCGGGGAGAGTTGGCTGGTGCGCCTCTACGCCCTGGACGTCGCCGCCACCGATGCCGAGCTGGTCGCCGACCGCTGCTGGCAGGCCGGTGCGGCCGGGATCTGGGAGTCCGCCGAGGAGGCCGGCGCCGTCACGCTGCGGGTGGGCGTCGAGGAGGCAGACGTCGAGCGCTTCGTGGCCGACCTGGCCGGCGTGGGCGTGCGGGACGTGACCGCCACCGACCTGTTCGAGCTCGACACCCGGACCGTCACCCTCGACGCTGCCGGAGCGACGGTGACCCTGGAGGTCCCGCCCACCGTGTTCGGCGACGGGCTGCACCCCACCACCGCCACCTGCCTGGACCTCCTGGCCGGCCTCGTGCGGCCCGGTCTCCGGCTGCTGGACGTGGGCTGCGGCTCGGGAGCGCTGTCGGTCGTGGCGGCCCGGGCGGGCGCCGACGTGACGGCGATCGACCTCGACCCGGTGGCGGTGGCGGCCACCGTCGCCAACGCGACCGCGAACGGCGTGGCGGTGGACGCCTCCACCGCTCCCCTGTCGGCGCTGGACGGCAGCTGGGACGTGGTGGTGGCCAACATCTCCGCCCGGGCCGTGACGGAGCTCTCAGGCGAGCTGTGGCGGGTGTGCGCCGGCACGCTGGTCGTGTCCGGGATCCTCGCCGAGCGCTGGTCCGCGGTGCGTGACGCGCTCGGCGGGACCGTGCTCGAGGTGCACGACGTCACGGGCTGGGTCACCGCCTCCGTGACCCGCCCCTAGGAAACTGGCAGTCGCCTTGTTGCACGCGAAGAACGCCGCCCCGGGTGGGACGGCGTTCGGTGCAACGATCTGACTGCCGGCTCTCTCGGAGCCAGGACGAGGACTAGGCCTGCTGGATCTTGATCTCGATGTCGACGCCGGCGGGCAGCTCGATGCGCTGCAGCGAGTCGACCGTCTTGGCCGACGGCTCGAGGATGTCGATCAGCCGCTTGTGGATCCGCATCTCGAAGTGCTCGCGGCTGTCCTTGTCCTTGTGCGGCGAGCGGATGACGGTGAAGCGGTGCTTCTCGGTGGGGAGCGGGATCGGGCCCCGGACGACGGCCTGCGTGCGCAGCACGGTCTCGACGATCTTCTTCGTCGAGGTGTCGATGACCTCGTGGTCGTACGCCTTCAGGCGGATGCGGATCTTCTGACTGTCAGCCATGACGGTGACCTGGGCCTTCTTCTCGGGACTCGATTGTCAAACGACGAACTCGGGGGCGACGCGAGCGAGCGCCGGCACCGCGAACCCTTTGGCCGCGAGCGGCCTCTGGGGTTCGTTGACGAAGGCTTCGCCTTCGTCTGGGTCACAGACCCTACCGGTGACCGGCGCTCGACCGGAAAATTCGCTACTTGAGGATCTTAGTGACGCGGCCGGCGCCCACCGTGCGACCACCCTCACGGATCGCGAACCGCAACC
>CAZCJT010000210.1:0-5095 GCA_964498565.1 uncultured Acidimicrobiaceae bacterium | reverse complement strand
ACGGGCTCGAGCTGCGGGGCTGCACGCCGGGCGTGTCGCTCGCCGGCGGTGACCGCACGTTCCGCACGGGCGAGGGTCGCGACACCGGCATCGACGTGGACCAGCTCGTCTGGCGCTCCGACGCCGGCGGCGTCGCGCCGGCTGCCACGACCGGACCCCTGATGGGGGATGCGCCGGAGGCACCGAGGGTGCAGGTGCTCTCCCAGGACGACGCCACGGTGGAGGTGCGCGTCGACGGCGCCGAACCCGGCTCCCCCTTCTGGCTGGTCCTCGGCCAGAGCCACAGCCCGGGCTGGGCGTTCGAGTCCGAGGACGCCGCGTCCGAGGCGACCCAGCTCGTGGACGGCTACGCCAACGGCTTCCTGGTCACGCCAGAAGCCGGCCGCTTCGACGCCACGCTGCGCTTCCAGCCCCAGAACCGGGTCGAGGTCGGCCTGCTCACCAGCGCCATCGCCGTTCTGGCCGCCCTCGTCCTCGCCCTCCTGCCCGTGCGCGAGATCCGGCCGCTCCCCATCCCGCTCCAGGAGCCACTTCGCCACCTCCGGGCCGTGACGTGGGAGGGGGCGCTGCCGACGCGGCGCGACGCCCGCATCGTCGGCCTCGTCGCCGGCGTGGCCACCGCCCTGATCGTCACCGTCCCGATCGGCATCGCGGTGGGCGTCGTCGCCGGCTTCGCGGCCCGGCGCGAGACGTGGCGCCCGGTGTTCACGCTCCTGCCCGCCGCGCTCCTCGCGGTGGCAGCCGGCTACGTCCTGGTCCTCCAGGTGCGCAACGAGATCCCGCCCGGGCTGCACTGGCCGAACCAGACCGGCCGCCTGCACCCGCTCGGCCTGACCGCCGTCGTCCTGCTCGCCGTCGACGTGGCCATCGCCCAGCTCTGGGCCCACCGCAGCGACTACCGCTGACACGCCGTCCCGGAGGGTGGCCTGGGGCAGACTGCCGCCCATGAGCGCTCCGGTTGTCCTCGTCCACGGCTTCGGCACGTCCTTCGAGCTGACGTGGGTGCACAACGGCTGGGTCGACCTGCTCGCCGACGAGGGCCGGCAGGTCATCGGCGTCGACCTGCTCGGGCACGGCCAGGCTCCGAAGCCGACCGACCCGGACGCCTACGGCGACCTGGGCGAGCGGGTCCGCGACGCCCTGCCCGAGGAGCCGGTCGACGCCATCGGCTTCTCCCTCGGCGCGAAGACGCTGCTCCAGGTGGCAGCCGCCGACCCGACCCGGTTCCGGTCGCTGATCGTCTCGGGGGTGGGCTCGAACCTCTTCCAGCACAGCGACCACAGCGCCGTGGTGGAGGCGGTCCGCACCGGCGACGACGGCGGCAACCCCGCGCTGCGCTACTTCGCCGGCCTCGCCGATCTGCCCGGCAACGACCGCGAGGCCCTCGCCGCCTGCATGAGCAACGGCGGCGGCGGGGTCACCGCCGAGCAGCTCGCCGCCATCACCTGCCCAGTGCTGGTGGTGCTCGGCGACGAGGACTTCGTCGGTCCGGCCGATCCGCTGGTGGACGCCCTCCCGGACGCCGCCTACGTCGAGCTGGCCCGCACCGATCACGCCAAGACCCCGAAGTCCTTCGCGTTCATCGACGCCGCGCTCGCCTTCCTCCGCGAGCGGTGATCTTCGGGGTCGACCTCGACGGCGTCTGCGGCGACTTCTCCGCCGCCTTCGCCGTCGTGGTGGCCGAGGACGTCGGGGTCCCGGTCGAGGAGCTGCCACCCCGCCAGCACTGGGACTTCTCCGAGTGGGGCATCCGAGACGAGGCCCACTTCCGCGCCGTGCACGAGCGGGCGGTGCTCGAGCACCGGGTGTTCCGCACCATGCCCGCCATCGAGGGGTGCGCCGCTGCCCTGTGGCGCCTGTCCGACGCCGGCGTCTGGATCCGCCTGATCACGCACCGGCTCTATGTGAACTGGGGCCACCAGGAGGTCGTGGCCGACACCGTCGCCTGGTTGGACGAACACGGCATCCCGTACCGCGACCTGTGCTTCCTCGGCCAGAAGCCTGAGGTGCAGGCCGACGTCTACGTCGACGACGCACCCCACAACGTCGAGGCCCTGCGGGCGGCCGGCAACGACGTGATCACGTTCGCCCAGCCCTACAACGCCCACCTCGACGGTCCCCGAGCGGCGACGTGGGACGAGGTCGAGAGCATCGTGCTGGCCCGGCTGGTGGCGGGAGGTGGCGTGGTCGAGCAGACGCTGCCCGGCTTCGACGACGGGGTCGAGCGCCTGCGGCGCCGTCGTGAGGGCCGCTGACGGACCGACACGCAAACGGCACGGGTGCCAGTATCGCCCTCGTGCTCAGCCGCCTCGACGACTACCCGATCCACCAGACCTCCGCCCCGCTGCACCAACCGGTGTCCGGCGACCGCAACCACTACGACCGCTACTTCTTCAACGGCTACGACCGGGAAGGGTCGCTCTTCTTCGCCCTCGCCATGGGCCGCTACCCCAACCGATCGGTCGTCGACGCCGCGTTCAGCGTCGTCCACCACGGCGTCCAGCGCAGCGTGCACGCCTCGGGGCGAGCGCCGCTCGAGCCGATCGACACCAGCTGCGGACCGGTCCGGGTCGAGGTGGTCGAGCCCATGCGCGTGCTGCGGGTGGTCGTGGACCCCGACGTCCACGGCGTGGGCTGCGACCTCACGTGGCAGGCCCGCACCGTCGCGGTCGAGGAGGACCGGTTCCAGCGCCTGAGCGGCACCCGCACCGTCATGGACTACACCCGGCTCACGCAGTTCGGCACGTGGGACGGCTGGGTCGACACCGGCGACGGGCGGGTCGACATCGATCCCGCCACCTTCCTCGGCTCCCGCGACCGTTCGTGGGGCATCCGCGGGGTCGGCGAGCCCGAGGGCGGCGCGCCCGGCACGGCGCTCCCCCAGTTCTTCTGGCTGTGGGCGCCGCTGAACTTCGAGGACGGGGCCACGCACTTCGACGTAAACGAGGACGCACGCGGCGAGCGCTGGCACCAGACGGGCATGCGGATCCCGCTCCTCGGGGAGGGCGCCTCACCGATCGACGCCGGCGGTCGGCCCGACTCGGCCGAGCCGATGCGCGCCGTGGACTGGCACATCGACTGGGCCCCCGGCACCCGGCGATCCCGGAGTGCGTCGCTCACCTTCACACCCTGGAACGAGGAGCCCTCCACCATCGAGCTCGAGCCGATGCTCACGTTCCAGATGCTCGGCCTCGGGTACTTCCACCCGGAGTGGCCCCACGGGGTCTGGAAGGGCGAGTCGGCCTCCGCCGTCGACGAGCTGGTGCTGGCCGAGCTCGTCCCCACCGAGCCCCAGCACACCCACGTGCAGCAGCTGGTCCGGGCCACCTGGGGAGACCGCACCGGCGTCGGCGTGCTGGAGCAGCTGGCCATCGGCGACCACGAGCCGAGCGACCTCCACGGCCTGTTCGACGGTGCGTAGGCTGTCGGGCGTCAATTGGATGCGGGGGACGTGGGCACCACGGACCTCCAGTGAATGGAGCGAGCGATGGCGACCGGAACGGTCAAGTTCTTCAACAACGAGAAGGGGTACGGGTTCATCTCCCGTCCCGACGGCGACGACGTGTTCGTGCACTTCTCGAACATCGAGGGTTCGGGGTTCAAGACCCTCGAGGAGGGTCAGAACGTCGAGTTCGAGGTCGGCCCCGGCCGCAAGGGCGACGAGGCCCACAACGTCCGGGTGATCTGACCGCAGCCAGCACAGGGTCACGGGAGCTGGACGGCGCCCGGGCGCCGTCTCGTCGGCGACGGGGATCAGTTGTTCTTCGTGGTGAAGCCGCCGTCGACCACCACCACGGCGCCCGTCGTGTACGACATGGCCGGCAGGCACAGCGAGAGGGTGGCGTGGGCGACCTCCTCCGGGTCGCCGTAGCGCCTCATCGGCACGTTGCGGCGGGCGAACCTCTCCTTCGCCTCGTCGGGGATGGCGGCGGTCATGCCCGTGTGGATCGGGCCCGGGCACACCACGTTCACCGTGACGCCCACCGGGCCGAGCTCCACGGCCAGCGACCGGGACAGGCCGATGACACCGTGCTTGGATGCCGTGTAGGGGCTGACGTACGCCGAGCCGCCGATGCCCTCGGTGGACGCGATGTTGACGATGCGGCCGTCCCCGTTGCGGCGCAGGTGGGCGAGGCACGCCCGGATCGTGGTGGTGTGGGCGGTCAGGTTGACGGCGAGCGTCGTGGCCCACTGGGCGTCGAAGTCGGGCCCGTCGATGGGGGCCGGGATGGAGACGCCGGCGTTGTTGACCAGCGCGTCCGGTGGCCCGAGCCGCTCGACCACCTCGGCCACCACCTGGCGGACCCGGTCGGCGTCGGTCACGTCGACCGCCCACCCGGCCGCCGTGCCGCCGGCGCCGGTGATCTCCTCGACCACGGCCGCCACACCCGCTTCGGTCCGGTCGAGCACGGCGACCTTGGCCCCCTCGTCGGCGAACAGGTGGGCGGTCGCCCGGCCCATCCCGCTCGCCGCGCCCGTGATCACCGCAACGCGTCCGGCCACCGACCGGTCGCCCTTCGTCAGCCTGGTCATGGGCGGGACCATAACGGCCGCCCTACACCTCGTCGGGGTGCTTGCCCGCGCCGACCAGGCGGGCCGGCGGCGGCCCCCATCGGTGGCGGAGGAAGTCGGCGAGCGCGTGCAGGCGGGCCCGGGTGTGGTGGTACGGGCTGCGGTGGCGCTCGGTCCACAGCTGGGCCACGGCGATGCAGAAGCGGATGAAGGCCTTGTACCGGCCGGAGTGCGACCGGACGAGCAGCAGGGTGTTGCGCACCATCAGGTAGTCGATGACCGGCCTGGGGTTGGACATGTTCGGGTTGAACACGCGCGCGCCCCGGACCAGGCCGACCTCCCACCCCGCGGCCGCGGCCCGCAGACCGAGGTCGGCCTCCTCGCAGTAGGCGAAGTAGCGCTCGTCGAACAGCCCCACGTCCTCGAGGGCGCCGCGGCGGGCGAGCAGGAGGGTGCCGTGCGGGTAACCGGCCGGCTCCCAGCCCTCCTCGACGGCGGCCGGCACCAGGATGGAGCCGAAGTAGGGGTCGATGACCGGGGTGGCGCCGTCGCCGTAGTCGCCGCACGCGAACCCGGCGCGGGG
>CAZCJT010000209.1:0-5095 GCA_964498565.1 uncultured Acidimicrobiaceae bacterium | reverse complement strand
AGGCGGGGCGGTCGTCGATCGGGTGGGGGACGTTCACGATCGTGACGAGCACGTCCAGGTCGCAGCGCAGCACGACCTCGCTGCCCGGCGCGGACGGCGGTGCCAGCTCGAGCGAGCCGTCGTCGCCGGCCCGGACGCCACGGAACAGGTTGACGTTGGGCGCGACGTCGTGCCGCGACAGACCGTGCTTTCCGAGAGCGAGGGCGAAGAGGTCACGACCGTTCGGTGTCGGTCCGTCGATCGCGCCGTCCCCGTAGCGGTCCTCGTTGGCCGCCAGGTTGCTGGTGCCGCACAGGACGTCGTGGCGGCCCGACGTGTCGGTGAGGATGGTCGCGAGGCTGCGTCCCATGTCGGACAGGAGCAGCTGGCCGGCACCGAGGTAGGCCTGCCACTGCACCTTGACGGTGTCGGCGACGTTGAGCCGCTCGGCGGGGTTGTCGGCCCGGTGGAGCAGCACGCCGGCGCAGCAGTCGCCGTCGAGGTCGACGAGGCGAACCCGTGACCCGCGGGCCAGCAGCAGGGAGGTGTAGCCACCGCCGGCGACGGTCTCCTCCCAACGCATGTCCGGTGCGGCGACTCCGGGCGGGAGGTCGGGGGTGGTGGACGGCGGCACGGTCGGCATGGTGTCGACGCGGTTGCCGTGCATGGCCCGGGCGTGGTCGCGGGCGGCGTGAGTGGTGGCGGTGCCTGGCATCGGGGGTCCTGGATCAGGTGGTGGCGGGTGCGAGGTCGTGCTGGGTGGACAGCAGGTGCTCGATCTCGTCGCGGAGGTCGAGGAACCGGGGGTCGCGCTTGACCGTCGGGCCGCGGTCGCGCCCGAACGGGACGTCGATCACCGCGCCGACCCGGCCGGGCCTCGACGTGAGCACGTAGATGCGCTGGGAGAGGTAGATGGCCTCCTCCACGTCGTGGGTGACCATGAGGATGGTGGCGCCGGTGCGCTGCCAGACGGCGAGGAGGAAGTCCTGCATGGCCCGCTTGGTCTGGGCGTCGAGGGCGCCGAAGGGCTCGTCGAGGAGGAGCACGTCGGGCTCCGGGGCCAGCGCCCGGGCGATGGCCACCCGCTGGCGCATGCCCCCGGACAGCTCCCGCGGGAGCAGGTCGGCGGCGTCGGTGAGGCCCATGACGCCGAGGAGCTCCTCGACCCGTTCGGCCCGCTTCGCCTTGGGGTGGTCGCTGCACTCGAGGCCGAAGGCGATGTTGTCCGCCACCGACTTCCACGGGTACAGCGAGTACGCCTGGAAGACCATGCCACGGTCGGGCCCGGGGCCGATGACGTCCTCGCCGTCGACCGTGACGCTGCCGGCGGTGCGCTCCTCGAGCCCGCCGACGATGTTGAGCAGGGTCGACTTGCCGCAGCCGGACGCGCCGACCAGGCAGACGAGCTCGCCGGCCCGCACGTGCAGGTCGATGCCGTCGATGGCCACCGTCCGCTCGCGCCGGCCGGTCCGGTACTCCTTGTGCAGCCCGTCGACGCGGAGCTTCACGGGACGGGTGTCGGGGATCGTGGTCATGGCCTGGCCCACCTCGCGGAGCGGTTGCGGAACCAGCGCAGCGCCATGTCGCTGGCGATGCCGAGCAGCCCGAACACGAGCAGCAGGGCGAACATGCGGTCGATGCGGCGGAAGCGCTGGGCCCGGATGATGCGGAACGCCAACCCGTCCTGGGCAGCGAGGAGCTCGGCCACCACGAGCATCAGCCAGGCAGCGGCCAGGTTGATGCGGGCGACGTCGACGATGCCGGGCCAGGAGTGGGGGAGGATCACCCGGCGCAGCACGGTGAGCCGCTTGGCGCCGAGCGTGTAGGCGGCGCTGATGAGCTCGCGGGGGACGGCCTTGGTCACGTCGGCCACCATCAGCACGTTGTAGAAGACGGTGCCGAGCACGATGAGCGCGATCTTCGGCGCCTCGTCGATGCCGAGCCAGATGAGCAGCAGCGGGGTGAGCGCGGTGGCCGGGATGTAGCGCAGGAAGCCGACCTGGGGCTCGAAGAACGCCTCGGCCGAGCGGAAGCTGCCGATCAGCACGCCGAGGGCGACGCCGATGACGATGCTGATGGCGTAGCCGATGCCGACCCGCTCGAGGCTGGCGGTGAAGTCCAGCCACAGCTCGCCGGCCTGCCACATCTCCACCAGCGCCGACCAGGTGGCGGCGAGCGTCGGGACCTGGAAGCCGTCCGACGCCCAGACCGTGGATGCCAGCACCCACAGCGCGAGCAGGCTGGCGGCGCCGGCCGCCGACAGCGACCACCGCAGGCGGGCGGGGATGTCACCCCGAAGGCGCCCGACGGCCGACTGGCGCGAGCCGCGGGTGGCGGTCGTGGTCACCGGCGGCACGCCGACGCCGAGCGCGTCGGTCGGTGGATGGATCCGTGCGGAGGCGTCGATGTCCGTCTCGGTCATCGCCACCTCAACCGCCCTGCCGCTCGACCCAGTCGGCGGTGAAGCTGGCGTCGAACAGGTCCTCGAGCGGGGCTTCGGCCTCGGTGAAGCCCGACTCGACGAGGAACGGGTTGATCAGGCCGGCGGTGTGGGGCAGCGACGTGGTGTCATCGCCCTCCTCGAAGGCGGCGAGGGCCTCCTCGGCGGTGAAGATCGTCGTGCCCTCGGCGAACTGTTCGTACTCCTCGGGCGTCGTCTCGGCGACCCGGGCCATGATCTCCATGGCCTCCTCCGGGTTCTCCTCCATGTACTCGAGCGTCAGGTACCAGGCGTCGACCAGCTTCTGGACCGCCTCGGGGTCCTCGTCCACCAGCTCCCGGCTGGCGACGATGTGGTCGGGGATGAGGCCGGGGAAGTCGGCCGAGCTGAACAGCTCCTTCGACCCGGGACGCTCCAGGGCGGTGAGCCAGAAGGGGGCGAACACGCCGACGCAGTCGAACTCGCCGGCAGCGAAGCCGGCCGCGGCCGCGTCGGTGGGCACGCCGCGGAAGTCGATGTCGTCCTCGGTGAGGCCGACGGACTCGAGCCCCTGCACGAGGAGGAAGTGGTCGACCACTCCGGCCTCGGCGGCCACGGTCTTGCCGGCCAGGTCCTCGATGGATCCGATGCTGCCGTCGCAGATGATCTTGTCGTTGCCGGTCGAGTTGTCGTTCACCACGACGATGACCTGCTCGCTCCCGAAGGCGACGCTGGCCATCGTGTCGTTCAGCGTCTGGGTGACGGCATCGAGCTCACCGGCCGCCATGGCATCGATGGATGCGAGGTAGTCGGCGAAGAAGGTCAGCTCGACGTCGAGGCCCACCTCGTCGAAGATGCCGGCCTCCTCGGTGACCGCGAGGGGGAACCAGCCGGGCCAGGCCGAGTAGCCGAGGGTGATGGAGGAGGTGGAACCCTCCGACTCGGCCGGCTCGCTGCCGGCTGCGGCCGCCTCGGTGGTGTCGTCGTCGCCGCCGCACGCGGCCAGCAAGCCGAGGGGGAGGACGAGTGCCAGGAGGCGGGTGACCGATCGGGACATGGCAGGGCAGCTCCGGGTGGTGGGGGCGATGGAGTGAACGTAGGGATGCCGTGTTCCGTTCGAATGGCGTTCGAAATAAGCCGGCGTGGCGAGGTGCTGAACGGGATCTGACGTCGCCCCCGGGGGCTCAGGCGTCCGTGGCGGCGCGGATGCCGTCGAGCGTCGACGGGTCGCGCAGCAGACCGCGCAGGGTGAGGTCGGCGAGGTACCGGCCCACGTCCTCGGGTGTGTACCGCTCGGTGCTGCGCCCGTCGGCACCCACGAGCCGTCGGGCGCCGACGGGGCGGTACCAGTTCTGGGCCGCCTCGTCGTTGGCCAGGATCGTCAGCGCCGTCAGGTGCGGGTCGACGTCGATGAGCGTGCCGGCAGCGACGCCGTCGGCCACGAGCGCCTCGACGTCGTCGTGCAGCTGCTGGCGCTCGGACCAGTAGCGACCGAAGTCGCTGTCGTCGTCCCCGGCGAGGCGGTGGATCTCGTTGATGTCGAAGGGGAAGCGGCACAGGACCGCGGCGTCGGCCCGCACGAAGGCGTGGAGGCTGGTCGCAGGCTCCTCGTGCTTCGCTCGGGCCAGGGCGAGCGCGGCCCTTGGGATGCGGTTGACCTCGCCGACGATCGCCTCGAGGATCTCGTGCTTGGAGCGGAAGTAGTAGTACAGCGACGACACCTGCAGGCCGGCCGCCGCCGCGATGTCCGCCATGGTCGTGGCGGCCACGCCCTTGCGGGCGAACAGGTGGCTGGCCTCGGCGATGATCTCCTCGGGCACCGGCCGATCGGAGCTGCGCGGCGTCTTGCGCGGTCGTCCGGCGCCCGGGGCACGGACTCGCTTGTCGCTGTGCCGCGCCGCCATCGCGATCACGGTACGCGCCGCCGCAGTCGTGGACGCCGTCATGACGTGCAGCCAGGACGACAACGCGACGCCCCTGGCCCGGTGACCGACCGGGCGCCGCGCCGCCGGCTGTGGGTTCCGGGCCAGCCTCGATCACGGATCTGGTTCCACCGCCCCCTGCGGCCACGAGTCCGGACAGGCGCCCCCGGCGGACGGTTCCCCCCGGACCGAGCCCTGCTTGACTGTGCCGGTGCTCGAGCAGGTCGTCACCGCCCTCGCCGTGGTCGTCGCCCTGGCCCACCCGGTGCCCCAGATCGTGCGCGTGCTGCGCACCCGCTCGGTCGCCGGCGTCTCGGGCTCCACCACGTGGCTGGGCTGTGCCATCAACGTGGCATGGGTGGCCTACGGCGTCGCCCGGGGCCTCGTGCCGGTGGCGGTGCTGTCGGGCGCCTACGTGCTCGGCTACGTCATCGTGGCCGTGCTGCTGGTCCGTCGGGGAAACCGTCGGGGGGTCGGCACCGGGATGCTCGCTGCCGCCGCCCTCGCCGGTCTCGTCCTCGTGGGCGGCTGGGCCGCGCTCGGCACCGTCCTCGCACTGGCCGTGCTGCCCCAGTTCCTGCCCCAGGTGGTCGAGGCGTGGCGGGCCGACGACCTGACCGGCCTCGCCCCGGGCACCTACCTGATCGCCATCCTCGACGGCGTCGTCTGGGGCGGCTTCGGTGCCGTGGCCGGCGACCGCCCGCTGATGCTGTACGGGGTGATCATGTGCTCGGTGGCCGTCGCCGTGCTCGTGCCCCGGTACCGCTGGGCGGCG
>CAZCJT010000208.1:0-5110 GCA_964498565.1 uncultured Acidimicrobiaceae bacterium | reverse complement strand
CTCGGGCCACCGGCCCCGCTCCGACCTGGCGGCCGCGCCGCTGCTGGCCCGCTTGCTGGGGGTCCCCGTGCGCACGGTCGAGCTGGTGGACGACCGGCTGTACCACCTCGACCTCACCTTCTGCCCGCTCGACGACCGGCGGGCGATGTGCGCGCCGCTCGGGTGGGACGCCGCCGGTCGCCGGGTGGTCGAGGACCTGGTCCCCGAGCCGCTGTGGCTCCACGACGACGAGGCGCTGGCGTTCTGCGCCAACTCCGTCGTGGTGGGCGACGTGATCCACATGCCGACCTGCCCGCCCCGCGTCGGTCGCCAGCTCGAGGCCTGGGGCTTCCACGTCGTGGTCTGCCCCGTCGACGAGTTCCTCAAGTCGGGCGGCGGGTGCCGGTGCCTCACCTTCGCCCTCGACGTCGTGTTGTCGGCGAACCGCTCCTAACCGTCGTCGCCGACCTCGGATCGCAGGAACACGTCGGAGTCCACCGACACGACGTCGTCCCGGGCCACGATCGGCGCCAGCTGCAGCTCGGGGCGCGTGGCCGACGGAGACTCGAGCGTGAGGTCGAGGACCGTGTCGCCGTCCTGCTTGCCCCAGCCGACCTCGAGCACGTCGACGCCATCGAGGGAGCGCAGCGCATCGAGGACGGGCTCGGCGGCGGCGACCCCGGTGACCCGGATCGACACGTGGGTGGTGGAGCGGGTCAGGCGCCGGCGGATCGCGTCACGGGGCACGCGCAGCAGCACCAGGGCGAAGACGAGCCCGATGGTGGCGACGACGGCGATGCCGATGTCACCCACGCCGGCGGCGAGGCCGATGGCGGCGGTGACCCAGAGGCTGGCCGCGGTCGTGAGGTTCCTGACCTTGGAGCCGGACCGGAAGATCATCCCGGCGCCGAGGAAGCCGATGCCGACCACCACGTTGGACGCGACGCGGGTGACGTCGAACTGGATGTTGACGTCGCGCTGGCCGGCCACGAACTCGGAGAAGCCCAACGTGGACACCATGCCGAAGGTCGCGGCGCCGAGCGCGACGGTCAGGTGGGTCCGCAGCCCGGCGGGCTGGTCGTTGGCCTCCCGCTCGATGCCGACGATCGCCCCGAGGGAGGCGGCAGCGACCAGGCGCCACACGGCCTCGGCGCTCGGGTACACGTCGTTGACCTCGCCGAAGGCCTCGCCGATGGAGGCCAGGAGCAGCGCCGTGCCCGTCATCGCGGCACCACTACCCGATCACCGCCAGACGAGAACCGTGCCATCCGCCTCGCGACCTGGAGGTCACGCCGGTCCTACGCCGGTGTCGGGACGCGGTCGGGGGTGCGCACCACGCTCCGGGCGGCCCAGACCGCCAGCGCGGTGGACGCCACGGCCAGCGCGGTGTGCACGGCGACGAAGGCGGCACCGTGTCCGGCGGTGGCGATCTGCACCGCCCGCACGGCCCACACGCCGATGGTCCAGGCCGCGAACAGCCGCACCAGCAGCGAGGCGGCTCCGGGGACCCGCCCGATCGACCGACCCCGCGCCCACACGGCGAGCACGGCCACCGCGAAGGCGGTGAAGGAGAGCGAGAGCGCGGTGTGGCCGACCTGCCCGGCGGTGGTGAGCGAGTCGTCGGTCCAGATGTTGCGGATCCGGGTGGTCCAGACGAGGAGGCTGAAGGCCGCGAGCGCAACGGCGGGGCGCAACCGGGCGAGCGTCATGCCCCGACGCTAACGAGCCGCGACGTGCCCGACGCCATCGCCCGTGCAGTCCCATCCGGCGGCGCGAGGGGCAGAATGGAGCCATGCAGAACTACGCACCGAGCCCACCGGTCGCCACGCTCGACGCCGAGGAGCGCGGCACCTTCGTGATGCGGGTGTACTCCCACCTGCTCCTCGCCGTCGGCGCGTTCGTCGCCTTCGAGACGGTGCTCTTCTCGATGGGTGCCGCCGAGGCGATGTACGACTTCCTCACGACGGCGAGCAGCGCATGGCTGCTCATCCTCGGCGCCTTCATGGTCGTGAACTGGTTGGCCACGTCGGCGGCGCACAACCTGGAGAACGAGGGTCTCCAGTACGCCGGCCTGTTCGGCATGGCCGCCGCCGAGGCGCTGATCTTCGCCCCGTTCCTCTACTACGTGTTCAACGACCCGGTGAACGGCTCGGGCACGGTGGCTGCCGCGGCGGCCATCACCGCCATCGGCTTCGCCGGCCTGACGGTGGTCGCCTTCGTCACCCGCAAGGACCTGTCGTTCCTGCGCCCGATGCTGATGTGGGGCGGCATCGCCGCGCTGGTGCTCATCTTCGCCGCCGTGATCTTCGGGCTCAGCCTGGGCATCTGGTTCTCGGTGGCCATGATCGCCCTCGCCGGCGGGTCCATCCTCTACCAGACCCAGCAGATCATGGCCCGCTACCCGTCCAACGCCCACGTGGGCGCCGCGGTGCAGCTGTTCGCCTCCGTGATGATGCTGTTCTGGTACGTCCTGCGCCTGCTGAGCCAGATGCGCCGCTGAGCGCACCTGCGCCGGGCGGTCAGCGCCCGGCGCCGTGCATGCGCCCGATCGCGTTCACACGGAGGGCGACCGCGTCGGGGATCGGCACGGACTGCACACCGTCCCCGTCGCCCTCGCTCCGAGGGCGGTGGGCGACGCGCGAACCGGCGAACGCGATGCCGAAGACGAAGACACCCAACGCCACGATCCCCCACAGGATCGGGCCGCCACCCAACAAGGCGCCCACGGCGACGAGGAGACCGCCGCAGACGACACCGACGAGGGGCAGCACGGACGTCTGCTTCGTGGGGGCGACGCCGGCGCTCCCTCGCGGCCCGCTGAACCGACCCCGGACCCGGGCCTCGAACACCGCCTGCGACAGCTGGTCGATGCGGGCGCGGTCGCCGGACTGGATGGCGGCCAGGTGGCCGTCCACGGTCTCCCAGTCGTCGGGCCGGAGCCGCAGCGAGCGGACCTCGGAGAGCAGGCGGGCCAGCTCGGCAGCGCGCGGATCGCTCACGTGAAGAGCGTCCCCTGCGAGTCGTCCGCACGCAGGTGGACGGGCACGGCCCGCACCGCGCCAGCCCACGGCAGGTGCTCCATGAACACCCAGCTGCGACGGTGGATGGCCGACGGCCCCACCCCGGCGAGCGCGGTCTTGTGCCGCGGGCACGGGTAGCCCTTGTTGGTGTCGAAGCTCCACCACGGGTGGGCGTCGCTGCACTCGCGCATGAGGCGGTCACGGGTCACCTTGGCCACGATCGACGCGGCGGCGATCGAGAGGCAGGTGGCGTCGCCCCGGACGATCTTGGTGACGTTGCCCGTGCCGACGAAGTCCCAGTTCCCGTCGAGTAGCACCTGGTCGGGGACAACGCCCAGGCCCTCGAGGGCCCGGCGGGCCGCCAGGCGCTGCGCCTCGGACATGCCGAGCTCGTCGCACTCCTCGGGCCAGGCGTGGCCCACGGACCAGGCGTCGGCCCAGTCGACGATGCGCTCGTACATGACCTCCCGCTCCCGCTCGGTGAGCATCTTGGAGTCGCGGACCTTGGTGAGCCGCCTGTCCTTGGGGATCACCACCGCCCCGAGGGTCAGCGGGCCGGCCCACGCGCCCCGGCCGACCTCGTCCATGCCGACCACGACGTCGTGACCCAGGTCCCACAGGTCGCGCTCGCGGCGGGTGCCCGGCGCCTTCCGCTTCAGGCTGGGCCGCAGCGTCGTCGCGGTGCCGGGAGCCATGCGCCGACGCTAGTTCCCGGGCGGCCGGCCTCCGGAGGTCGGGGCACGACCGCGTGCCGCTGATCGAGCGCGTCCGTGATCGCGAGGTCGACAGCTGTCAGCTCGAGCGATCGCCGGCCACGCCTCGCGGCTCGCTGCGACGCTCCACGAGGAGCTCCACCAGGTCTCCAACCGTGCAGTCCCGGGCGGCGGCGTCGACGACCGGGAGGTCGGTGCGCACCCGGTAGCGGTTCCGCCGCCCCTCCTTCTCCTTCGCCACGTATCCGGCGTCGGTGAGGTCGGCGACCAGCGCGTACGTCGTCCGCTCGGTGACGTCGAGGTGGGCGGCGAGCTCGCGCAGGCGCACCTCGGGGTCCGCGGCGATGAGCAGCAGTGCTCGTCCGTGGTTGGTGAGGAAGCTCCACTCCCGCATACCGCAGACACTAGTCGGCGATTACCAGAAATGAATTGCTAGCTTCTGCCATGAGGGCTACGATACGTGCGCATCCGGGCGAATTGGACCACCGTTGGCGGTCCCGCCTCGGGCGGGATCGAGTCGACATGTCCAGCCAACGCTCCACCTTCCGTCGACGAGGGTTCGCGTCCCTCGCCGCCGCGGCCTGTGCGATCGCCGTCGTGCTGGTGCCCTCCAGCGCCGGTGCGGCCATCGTCGCCACCGTGCCCCTCGGCACCTCGGCCCAGTACGCCGTCCTGGCCGGGTCGACGGTGACGAGCACCGGCGCCTCGATCCTCAGCGGGAGCCTCGGCCTCTCGCCGGGCACGTCCGTCACCGGCTTCCCGCCCGGGCAGGTCGTGGCGCCGGCCACCACCAACATCGACAACGCCGCCGCCCGCCAGGCGCAGTCCGACCTGACCGTGGCCTACGTGAACGCCGCCGGTCGACCGCTCGACGCCACCACCACCGCCGACCTGGCCAACCTCACCCTCCAGGGCGGGGTCTACGCCGGGCCGAGCAAGGGCGCCCTGGCCCTGACCGGTCCGCTGACCCTCGACGGGGCCGGCAACCAGAACTCCGTCTTCATCTTCCAGACCAACTCGACCCTGACCACGGGCACGGCCAGCAGCGTCAACCTCATCAACGGCGCCCAGGCCTGCAACGTCTTCTGGCAGGTCGGCAGCTCGGCGACCCTCGGCGAGAACTCGACCTTCGTCGGCACCGTCCTCGCCCTGACCTCGGTCACGGTGAACTCGGAGGTGACGATCCAGGGTCGGGCCCTGGCCCGCAACGGCGCCGTCACCCTGATCGATGACACCTTCAACCCGACGGCGTGCGCGGCGCAGCAGCCCACGACCACGACGACCACCGCGCCCACCACCACGACCACGGCGCCGGGCACGACTCCGACGACCGTGCCCGGGACCACGCCGGTCGGCGGCGACGGCACGGTCGGCATCCCGATCGCCGGTCCCGGCGGT
>CAZCJT010000207.1:0-5120 GCA_964498565.1 uncultured Acidimicrobiaceae bacterium | reverse complement strand
CCACGGCGGCGAAGGCAGCGAGGGCCTGGGCGAGCACCTGGGCCGAGTCGCGGGTGCTGGCGGCGAACTCGACCTCCGCCGGGGACACGTCGAAGCTGGCGTCCCGTCCGACGATGTCGCGCACGGCGGCGCGCAGCTCGTCCACGGTCGCACCGGGAGCGAGGCGGACGCCGAGCAGCCCGCCGAACGTGCCCACCTGGCCGGCGATCGACCGGTGGGTGGCCTGGCTCACGAGGACGACGCCCCCCGCGGTGGTGTCGGCACCCTGGAGGTCGGTGGCCTGCCGCCCGGTCCCGACGACCTGGAGGTCGACCTCCGGCCCGCTGAAGCCGGTGAAGGGCCCACCGGAGTTGAGCTGCTCCAGCTGCTCCGGCGTGAACGTCGCCACCGTGAACCGGTCGCCCACCTCGAGGCCGGTCTGGTCGGCGGCCAGCTCGTTGAGGAGAACCTCGCCGGCGGTCGACGGATCGGGCATCCGCCCCTCGAGCAGGAGGGGCCGGTCGACATCGACGCCCCAGCGGCCGTCCGGCGAAGCGAACATCGCCAGGTCGACCTCGGTGAGCAGCGACTCGTCCGTCGGCAGAACCGGGACCATCTCGAGTCGGCCGCTGGCGGCGACGAGCTCCAGCGCCTCGATCCGGCGCAGCGAGGCGTCGACGTCTCCGTCGTCGATCTGGACGCTGACGTCCCGGGTCGCGGTCTCGGCCGCGAACCGCTCGTACACCGTCGCCGTCCGCCGGGCTCCGGCCGCGGTCGCCAGCACGACCCCGGCGACGATGCCCACGACGAGCGCCAAGCCGAGCGCCGACCGCCAGCGGGCGCGCAGCTCGTGCCGGACGAGCCAACCGATGCCCCGCATGGTGAGCCGTTCCTCGTCAGACCTAGAGGAGGACGGGCGTCGGGGTGTCCGACGCCTCGGGCTCGGGGGCCTCGACCTTGCCGTCGCGCATGCGCACGATGCGGTCGGCGGCGGCGGCGACGTCGTCGTCGTGGGTGACCATGAGGATGGTCTGGCCCTCGGCGTGCAGGCGACGGAACAGCTCAAGGATCTCCTGCCCGCCGTCGGAGTCGAGGGCGCCGGTCGGTTCGTCGGCGAGCACGAGCGTCGGCTCGTTGGCGAGTGCCCGGGCGATGGCGAGGCGCTGGCGCTGGCCGCCGGACAGCACGCCAGGAAGCTGCTTGGCCTTGTCGGACAAGCCGAGCAGGTCGAGCAGGTCGCGGGCGCGGGTCTCGGCGGGCTTGCGCTTCGAACCGGCGATCATCGCCGGCAGGGCCACGTTCTCGAGGACGGTCATGCCCTCCAGCAGGTTGAAGAACTGGAACACGATGCCGATGTGGCCGCGGCGCATGCGGGCCAGCTCGTCCTCGTCCATGGCGTGGATCTGCTCGCCGGCGAGGTCGATGGTCCCCTCGTCCACCGCATCGAGCCCGGCGACGAGGTTCAGCATCGTCGACTTCCCGCAGCCGGACGGGCCCATCACGGCCACGAACTCCGCCCGGGTCATCTTGAAGTCGAGGCCGCGCAGGGCACGCACCGGCGCCTGCTCCGCCTCGAAGGTCTTGCGCACCGCGCGGATGCGGAGCACCGGGTCACCGATGTCGCCGACGTACATGGTCACGCTCCAACTCCTGTTCCGGCCCGCCGGACGGCGGGCACCTTGTAGCCCTGGACCGGCGCGTCCCGGCCCTTCACGACGGCTGGCGCCAGCGCGTCCGCCTCGATCGGCACCGACAGCGCCACGCAGGTGGCCTCGGTGAGGATCGTCTCCCCCGCTTCCGCCCACTGCTGGAGGCGCTGCGTGAGGTTCACGGCGTCACCCACCACCGTGTACTCCAGGCGCTCCTCGCTGCCCAGGAGCGCGGCGGCGACCTCGCCAGTGGAGACCCCGATGCCGAGGCCGAACGGTGGAAGGCCCTGCTCCTCCCACCGTTCGTTGACCTCAGCCTGGGCGTCGTGCATGGCTCGGGCCGCCGCCACCGCGCGGTCTGGGTGGTCGGGACAGGGCAGCGGGGCCCCGAAGACCGCCATCACCGCATCGCCGACGAACTGCATGACGCAGCCGTCGTTGCCGATGATCGCCCGGTTCATCGCCGCCCGGTGCTGGTTGAGCTGGCCGGCCAGCGCGGTCGGGTCGGCCTTCTCGGCGATGGTCGAGTAGCCGCGGATGTCGGACATCAAGACGGTGACGACCATCCGCTCGGACTCGCCGATGGCCATGCCGCCCGCCCGCACCTGCTCGGCCAGCCCGCCGGGCAGCAGCCGGGACAGCGACTCGCCCTGCTCCTCCCGATCGACGATGGCCTGGTGCAGCATGCGCAACCGGCGCAGCGCCGCTTCGGAGCCCCGGCTGGCTCCTTCGGCCAGGCGGAGGAAGAGGCCCTCCACCGCCTCGCTCACCACCGCCGGCGTCGTCTGCTGGATGGCGGCGATCGCCTTGATCGGGGTGCCCTCGGCGACGAGCTGCAGCAGCGCTTCTTCTGTGGCGCTCAGCGCACCGTCCGACGACACGGGGCTCATCAGGGCGTGGACGATCTCCGGGTCGAGCATCGACCCGCCCGTCGCCACCGTCCGGATCGCCGCCGCCAGGTGGTCGCCCTCGGCGACCCGGTCCTTGAGCAGGTAGGCGTACCCGGCCGCTCCCTCGCTGAGGAGGGAGACGGCGTACTCGGGGTCGTCGAACTGGGACAGGACGACGACCCCGGTCCCCGGGTGGCGCTTCCGGATCAGCTTCGCCGCCTCGATGCCCTCCTGCTGGAAGGTCGGCGGCATGCGGATGTCGGTCACGACCACCTGGGGACCGGCCGCCTCGGCGCCCGCCACCAAGGAGTCGAAGTCGTCGGCCACGCCGACGACCTCCAGGTCGGCATCGAGCCCGAGGAGGGCACGGACACCCTCGCGGACGATGAGGTTGTCGTCTGCGAGGAACACCGTGATGGCGCTGTGACCCACCCCGGCTCCGGTTACGTCGATCACCGTCCGCCTCCACCGGGGATGCCCCCAGCCGCCCTGCGCGAGATCGTAACCATGTCCGTGCCCCCCGTCGATGGCCCGTTCAAGCCACCGTGAAGGTGGTCTTCATGCCGAGCTCGTGATGCGCCTTGCCCTCCGGTCCGGGGATGAAGCACACGACGGCGTAGGTGCCGGGGGTGAGCTCCTCGGCGTTGAGGTAGGCGCCACCCTCACCGGGCGGAGCGAAGGTGAAGCCGACCTCCTGGGCCTCGTCCTCGGAGGCCTCCTCGTCGCGGCCCAGCAGCTCGTCCATGTCGACGCCTTCGCCGAGCTTGAACACCGCCATCTCGTGGGCGACCTCCCCCTCGTTCGAGAACTCGAACGACACGGCGCCGGCGGGCACCTGGGCGGGGATCCCCTCGAAGCCGAAGTCGACGCCTGTGACGGGGATCACCTCTGCACCCTCGAGGGGCTCGGTGGCGACCTCGTCCTCGCCTTCGCCGCCGCCCTCGCCACCAGCGGCGCAGTGCTCGGCCTCGAACTGCTCGATGGGACCGAACATCTCCTCCACCTGCGGATCGGCGAAGACCTGCCCCACATCGCCCTCAGCCTCGATGAAGGCATCGGCGACGTAGTCGATCTCCTCGCGGATCTCCTCGGGTGCCGCATCCCGGATGCCCTCGAAGTGGGCGGGGTCGAACTCCTCGGCCTGGTCCATCGCGGCCACGGCATCGCAGTACTCCTGGTACTCGGCGCCGGCCGCCTCGCCTTCGGGAGCGGGGGTGCTGGACTCGTCGGTGGCGCTGGCCTCCGTGTCGTCGTCGTCACCGCAGGCCACGGCGAGCAGGCCGAAGGCACAGACGGCGGCGATCGCCTTCAGGCGGCGGGTACGGGGGGTCGTGGACATGCATCCTCCAGGTCGGTTCATCGGTTCCGGACATCCAGCCACGATTCGGGGAGCGCCCCCAGCCCGCTGCCACGAGACTTCGAGGGGGTGCCAGCCCCACCCCGGCCGGCGGGTGAGCCCCATCGCCGGGAGCTCCTGATCGGCGCGACGGTGCCGGCATGCGCATCGAGGGCTCGGTCACATCCATCAGCTGGATCCCGTCGGAGGCGATCAAGGGGGTGACGAAGCTGCCGTTCTCCATGGGCGTCGCCCACTACGACGACCCGCCGCCGGACTCGCTCGAGGGCGGCCCGGTCCCCGCCGTCCTCGACCAGCTCCGTCGCGCCGACCGGTTCCGCTTCGCCAACCACCTGAGCGGGTGGATCGAGGTCGACGACGGGCGCATCACACGGTGGGGCGAGGGCGGTGAGTCGCTGATCGGGGCGACCACCATGCGGCTCGGCCGGTCCGTCGCCGTGGCCGCGGTCCCGTTCGAGACGATCCGGCACCCGCCGGAGGTCGGCGACGGGTGGGTGCGGTTCCGCCAGTCCGCGGGTGGGCGAACCGGCGTGCCCGCACCTCGCCACGTGAACCGCCCGCCGTTCGTGCAGCTCGTGGCCCCTTCCGCCTGGACGACCCTGTCGCTGACCCTGCACGGCGACGGCCACCAGGAGCTGGAGCTCGCCGGCGCGAGCCCGTTCCCCCGGCACTGGGTGTACGGGAGCGACGGCTGCCTGGTCCGCAAGAGCGGCCTGGTGCAGTTCGACAGGTGGTACCGCCACGCCTTCGGCGCCCACAGCCCATGGGGTGACGAGGACTCGCCGGCGATCGCGACGGAGGTGGAGACTGCTCTCGAACGGCAGCTGTCGACGGCCATCATGCGCGACGGCCGCCGACCCCGCATCCGCAAGCTCGTCGCCGGGGACGTGCTCGCCCGCCAGGGCGACGAGGGCAACGAGGTCTACCTGCTGCTCGACGGGGTGCTCGGCGTGGACGTCGACGGCGAGGACATCGCCGAGCTCGGGCCCGGTGCCGTGCTGGGTGAGCGTGCCTTGCTCGAGGGCGGTCTGCGCACGGCCACGCTCACGGCGCGCACGCCGTGCAAGGTGGCGCTGGCCCGCGCCGACGAGCTCGATGCGGCTGCGCTGGGGGAGCTCCGGGAGGGTCATCGACGGGAGCAACGGCGCTGAGCCCGGTGCTCGACCCGGCGCACCGTCCGCGGTAGTACGCCGGGGTGCGCATCCACCTGCTCGGCGTTCGCGGCTCCTCGCCGGCCCCCGGCCC
>CAZCJT010000206.1:0-5133 GCA_964498565.1 uncultured Acidimicrobiaceae bacterium | reverse complement strand
GGCCTGGCTGCCGAACGGCATCGAGGCCGTGGTCGCCATGCTCGGCGCGGCGGCGCTCGGCGCCGTGTTCTCCTCGACGAGCCCCGACTTCGGTGCGCCCGGCGTCCTCGACCGCTTCGGCCAGATCGAGCCCGCGGTGCTGTTCGCGGTGGACGGCTACGACTACGGCGGCCGGCACTTCGACCGCCGCGACCTTCGGCGCCAGATCGTCGCCGGGCTCCCGTCGCTGCGTCGCACGGTGGTGCTCGGCGACGACTGGGAGGCCTTCCTCGGTCCCCACCGCGGGACGCCGGCCCCGCTCGACCGGCGCAGCTTCCACCACCCCTGGTACGTGCTGTACTCGAGCGGCACCACCGGCACGCCCAAGTGCATCGTGCACGCCACCGGCCGGGTGCTCCTGCAGCACGCCAAGGAGCACCAGCTCCACACCGACCTGTCCGCCGGCGACCGCCTGCTGTACGTCACCACGTGCGGCTGGATGATGTGGAACTGGTTGGTCTCCGCGCTGGCGTGGGGCGTGACGATCGTGGCCGTGGACGGCAACGTCGTCCACCCGTCGCCCGGCCGGCTGTGGGAGCTGGCTGATCGCCACGGCGTGGACGTCGTGGGCGTGGGCGCCAAGTACCTGGATGCGCTGGCGCACCACGGCTACCACCCGGCCGACCGCCACGACCTGTCGTCGGTGCGCACCCTCGCCTCCACCGGATCGCCGCTCAGCCCCGAGCGCTTCGCCTGGGCGTACGAGCACGTGAAGGCCGACCTCCACCTCGCATCGATCAGCGGCGGCACCGACCTGTGCGGCTGCTTCGTGCTCGGCGACCCGACGTCGTCGGTCCACGCCGGCGAGATCCAGCGGCCCGGCCTTGGCATGGCGGTCGACGTGTGGTCGGAGGCCGGCGACGCCCTCGGTCCGGGGGACCGGGGTGAGCTGGTCTGCACCCGCCCGTTCCCCAGCCAACCCCTGGGCTTCTGGGACGACCCCGACGGCAGCCGCTACCGGTCGGCGTACTACGAGCGCTTCCCCGCCGCCGGCGGCGGGTACGGGGTCTGGCACCACGGCGACTTCGCCAGCTGGACCGAGCAGGGCGGCGTCGTCATCCACGGTCGCAGCGACACCACGCTCAACCCGGGCGGCATCCGCATCGGCACCGCCGAGATCTACCGCGCCGTCGAGGACCTGCCCGGGATCGCCGAGTCCCTCGTGTTCGGCGAGGAGGTGGTCGACGACGACGGCGGCACCGACGTGCGCATCGTGCTGCTCGTCGTGCTCGACGAGGGCGGGGCGCTCGACGACGAGCTCCGGGCCCGGATCGCCGACACCGTGCGCACCAGGTGCTCGCCCCGCCACGTGCCGCGCCGCATCGTCGCGGTGGACGACCTGCCCCGCACCCGCTCCGGGAAGCTGGTGGAGCTGGCCGTCGCCGATGCGGTGAACGGTCGTGAGGTGCGCAACACCGAGGCCCTCGTCGACCCCGACGTGCTGTGGGCCGTGCGCGACGCCGTCACCGGCACCTGACCGACCGCGTCCAGTTCGGTCGCGCGCCGCCGCTAGACAGAGCCGGTGGACCCCGAGCTGCTCGCCCGTCGACGTCGTGAGTACGAGGCCCAGGGCTTCGACGTGGCCGACGCGGACCCGGATCCGCTGGTGCAGTTCGGCCGCTGGTTCGACGCCGTCGACGAGCCCATGGACGAACCCCACGCCATGGTGCTGTCCACCGTGCGACCCGACGGCACCCCGTCGCTCCGGACGGTGCTGCTGCGAGGCCTCGACGAGCGGGGTCTCACCTTCTTCACCAACTACGAGAGCGCCAAGGCCGCGGCCATCGATGCCCAGCCGGTGGTCGAGTGCCTGTTCCTGTGGTTGCCCGTCCACCGGCAGGTGCGGGTCCGCGGCCGGGCCGGCAAGGTGCCCGTGGAGGAGTCCGACGAGTACTTCGCGTCCCGTCCCCGCGGGTCCCAGCTGGGGGCGTGGGCGTCGCCGCAGTCGCAGGTCGTGGCCGGACGGGAGGACCTCGACCGGTACCTGGCCGCCGCCGAGGAGCGCTTCACCGACGAGGTGCCCCGGCCGCCGCACTGGGGTGGCTACCGGGTCGTCCCGGACGAGTGGGAGTTCTGGCAGGGCCGGCCCGGCCGCATGCACGACCGGGTGCGGTACCGGCGCGACGGCGGCTCGTGGGTCAGGGAGCGGCTGGCGCCCTGAGCGTGCTGCGCCAGCAGGGACCGGGGTCGTTCAGGGCTCCCGCCGCATGCTCGTGACGAGCACCGAGATCGACACCATGGCGGCGATGGCGCCCAGCAGGTACATCCCCAGCCTGGTGGCTCCGACGTCGGAGACGAACTGGGTGGCATCGGACGACCAGCGCTCGACGCGGTCGACCGGGCCGGCGCTCGCACCCGGATCGTTGCGCACCCGCAGCGAGAAGATGCCGTACCAGGCCACGTAGAGCCCCATGACGATCATCAGCACGGCGGCGACCCGGTTGGCGTGGCGCATGCCCGACCGCAGCACCCGGACGACGGAGTCACGGGCGAGGGCGATGGCGACGGTGAGCGCGGTGATCACCAGGCCCATGCCCGCGGCGTAGGTCACCAGCACCGCCACCCCGGAGATGAAGTCGGTCCGGGTGAAGGCGTTGACGATGACGGCGATGAAGATGCCGATGGTGCACGTCAGCGACGCGACGGCGTACGACACGCCGTAGAGGAACATCGAGCCGAGCCCGCCGCTGCGCCCGCCCCGGTCGAGGACCGGCACCCGCACCTTCAGCTCCTTGCCGGCCACCGTGGCCGCACCCAGGATCGCGAGGCCGATGCCGATGACGATCGTGGCCCACGGGGCGTACTCCTGGATGGTGGAGCTGATCGGTCGCAGCGCGATGCCCACCACGCCGAAGACGACGACGAAGCCGAGCGACACGGCCAGCGCGACCGGGATGGCGCGGGCGACGGACTCGCCGCGGGTCGGCACCCGGTCGCCCTCATGGCCGAGGAAGAAGGTGACGTAGGCCGGGAGCATGGCGAACCCGCACGGGTTCACCGCCGCCACCATCCCCGAGGCCAGGGCGAGGGCGAGCGGGGCGTCGATCACCCCACCGTCACCCCGAGCTCGGACTCGAGCTTCTCCCGCAGCTCGTCGGCATCGAGGGCCCCGACGTGGAGCGACACCACCTCGCCGTCCGCTCCGACGAACAGGGTCGCCGGCATGTTGGTGACCCCGGCCGCGTTGGCGACGTCGCCCTTCCCGTCACCGAACCACGGGTAGGTGACACCGGTCTGATCGACGATCCGGGCGGCACTGTCGGTGCGGTCGACCGCCACGCCGACGAACTCGACCTGACCGGCGACCTCCTCGGAGACCTCCTGGAAGTCGGGCATCTCCGCGACGCACGGAGCGCACCACTCGGCGAAGAAGTTGACCACCGCTGGCCCGTCCAGCTCCTCGGCGAGGGTGGTGGCCTCGCCGCCGTCGGGGCGGGCGACCGGCACCAGGAGCGGCTCGCCGTCTCCGAGCTCGTCGAGCGGGGTCAGCTCGATGCTGGCGTCGGTGATGGGACCCGGGTCCGCTCCGTCGTCCCCGCCCATCACGGCGATCACCAGCAGGGCGGCGAGGGCGGCGAGGACCGTGGCGGCCACCACGGCCTGCCACGGGAGGCGGGAGCGGGAGAGCGGGGTCATGGCGGGCAGGCCACGACGGTACTGCTGCCCCCATCGCCGATCACAGCGGCCAGACCGGTGGGGGGGTGGGCCGCCGGCGGGCCGGAGCTCGACGAGACGTCGCTCCGGCCCGCCGTCCCTGCGGCAAGGGGGTCGATCGGTGCGCCGAAGGCGACACCTAGGCGGTGCGGAGCTCCACGAGATCCTGGAGCGCCGCGGGGACCTCGACGTGGACGAACTCGTCCTCGGGGCGAGGGTTCTTGGGCGGCCGGCCCCGGCGCCGCTTGGACGCCAGGACCTTGCCGTTGCTGAACAGCTGGCCACCCCAGACGCCGAGTGGCTCCTTGCGGGCGAGTGCGCCCTCGAGGCAGCGCTCGAGCACGGGGCAGCCGGCGCAGATGCGCTTGGCGGCTGCGATGTCCATGAGCTCCTCGGAGAAGAACAGATGGGCCTGGGTCCCACCGTCGACCGCGCATGCGGCCTCGGACCAGAACGAGGTGTCGACCTGGGTGGCGACGTCGAGGACGTTGTCCCGGGTGCTGATCTCGACGAGCTGTTCGGGCTGAGCGAGCATCGCCCGCTCCCTTCTCTTGCTGGGTGGATGTTGTCGGTGGGATGGGTGCAGGTGTGGAGTGGTGTGGCCGGACCGTGGCCCGAGAAAGCGAAAGGCCGTCGGGATGTTCCCGACGGCCTCTGCGGTCCTTGGTGCCTGACCAGTGGTCAGGTGGAACACAGAGGCCTTCGATCGTGGAACGCCGGCACGGTCATGGAGAGGCGGAAGGTCGCGAGCCAGGTGCCGGCGATGCCGTTGCCGTTCCCCGTGCCGGTGGCCTTGCCATACGCGGTGGGCGTGACCGGGCACACGGGTGCCACGACGGCGGGGGCGATGGCGGCCTTCGGGCGCGGTGCGACGGCGATCTCGGCGGGCTGCAGCATCTGCAGGTCGGTCGTGGTCACCGTCTTCACCTCGCTCCGTCGCTCGTTCGGCAGGTCCGGGGCCGGGCGGGGAGGACCCCCCGTCGCAGCCGTGCCGGTCATGGCACCACGCGTGCCACGCGCCGGTCAATCGATTTATCGAAGACGGCGCCCGCTTTCCGGCAACATGCGCCCGTGGCTGCCGACGGAACCGACGATCCCCTCGTCATCGACGTCCCTCCGGAGGGCCGGATCACCGGCCACCGCCGGCGGGTCCAGCTGGCCGACGGATCGCCGAAGGGACGGCTGCGGCTCGATGCAGCCGCCCGGATGATGCAGGACGTGAGCGACGAGGACACCACCGACGCCGGCTTCCTGCTGAGCGAGCCGTGGGTCGTGCGCCGGGTCGAGATGCTGGTGACCGAGTTCCCGGTGTTCCGCCAGGACGTGGACGTCACCACCTGGTGCTCGGGCATCGGCACCCGGTGGGCCGAGCGCCGGGTGCGCATCCAGGCGGTGGACGGCCCCGGCCTCGTGGAGGCGGCGGCCCTGTGGGTGCACCTC
>CAZCJT010000205.1:0-5179 GCA_964498565.1 uncultured Acidimicrobiaceae bacterium | reverse complement strand
CCTTTCCGGGGCCTCGCCCCTGATCTCGGATGTCCGTCAAACCGACGCAGGCCCAAGCCGACTGCTTCACCGCCAACGAACGCTCGTGGCGACTCATGGAACGCATAGGCATGCGACGCGAGACCCACGCCACACGCGACTCGCTCCACCGATCCGGTGAATGGCTCGACACCTATGGCTACGCACTGCTCGCCGACGAATGGCGCGCCGCCGTGGCCGCGCAGTGCGGCCGCACGCCAAGGAACGACGATGACGCTTGACGCGGCACTGACCATCGTCCACCACCTCGCGATCTTCGGAGTGGCCGGAATCCTCGTCGCCGAGTGGCTCCTCGTCCGCCCCGGCATCCTCGGCACTGACATCCGCCGTCTCGCTCGCGTCGACTCGGTGTACGGCGCCGGCGCCGGCCTCGCCCTCGCGGCTGGCTTCGCCCGAGTCTTCCTCGGCGCCAAGCCGAGCAGCTTCTACACCGCCAGCACCACCTTCTGGCTGAAGACCGCATTCGCCGTCGTCGGGCTGCTCTCGGTCCGCCCCACCCTGCGATACCTCGGGTGGAGGCGCCGGATCGACGCCGACCCAACCCCCCTTCCCGGGCCCGCAGAGGTGTCAGCCGCTCGCAACCTGGTCCTCGCGCAGATCGCGGTATTCGCGTCCAGCCCGGCTCTCGCGGCCGTCATGGCCCGAGGCGTCGGCGCATGACCAGACGACAACGCTCGACAACAAGGAGAACCATGGATCACTCACTCAACGGCTGGAACATCGGGCACCACGCCGAACTCGATTGGACGCCTTGGGGCGGCACGACCGGATCCGCAAGAGCCAAGATCATCGCCGTCGCCGACGACCACTACCTCACGCTCGTCGAAGCCGAGCCCGGCTACGCCGGCAACTCGCACCAACACGCCCACCCCGCCCTCAGCAGTCATGAGGCGGGAATCTCGTCGTGGGAGGTCAAGGACACCCCGGGGCGCAGGGCGCCATGGCAAACGTGGGCGTGCCACTGGATCCGGGCCTCATGGCAGTTGCAATGGTTCGAGGTCGGAACCAGCGACGCCGCGAGGACCGACGGCACTGGCCGTCATCACACTCTGCGAGCTCCGCGTGCCCCCCTGATGCTCGACGACGGACTGGGCGACCTGTGACACACTCGACTCGACCGATGCTTGCTCCATCCACACCGGCGGACCGCCTGCCGGTCCGGTTCCAGCGGGCGGAGAGCGCCCTTCTCGCCCTCGTCACCGCAGTGGCATTCGTCGACCTCGACTTTGCCTGGTGGTGGCTGCTCGCACTGTTCCTGCTCTTCGACCTCTCGATGGTCGGCTACGTGCGAGGGCCTCGGATCGGTGCCTGGACCTACAACATGGTGCACAGCTACGTCGGTCCGGCCGCGCTCGGCGCCGCGGCCGTGCTCGACAGCGCCCGGTGGGCGGCGTTCGTCGCCCTTGCCTGGGCATTCCACATCGCTGTCGACCGCACGCTCGGCTACGGCCTGAAGTTCTGCGACCGCTTCACTCACACGCACCTCGGTGAGATCGGGTCGGAGGATCAGCCTTGATCGAACCTGCTTGCTGGATGAGACCCGTCGCAACCAAGCGCAGAAACCACCAAAACCCGTACGTCCACACAGGGCGAATGGCGCCGTGCGCAACGTGGCCCGGAGCCGGCACGCCACGACGATCGCGTCGTCCCTCTCGTCGACGTCCACTGCCTCGACCACCACGCGCCGGTCGACGCCGATCGCGCGCGCCCATAGCCTTCTGCATTGCACGCCGTTCTCCTCGCTTCGCCAACGGGCCTTCGAACAGCCGGAAAGCCAAGCAGGAAGCGGCGTGCGCTACTTCACCCGGTCAGATGCGACCCACGGATCGGGCAGGAGAGCCAGATATGAGCGGGATCCCGCGCGAGTACGCGCCGTCCCTTGGCGTGGGCGTGTTCCAGCGATCGAAAGATCGGTGCGAGCGATCGGCGACGTGGGCTCAGCGCTCGTCTCGGAGCCGCCGGAGCTCCGGGAGCGCCTCGTGGTCCTTGTCCCGATCGGCAGCTTCCTTCGATGCGATGAGATCGTCGAGGTTGATCAACCGGAGCTCATAGTCGTCGAGACGCAACGACACCGCCCGGTCGATCAGATCGTCGTAGGACTGTCCGCCCTCGCGATGGGCGACCTGCGTCAAGACGTCCAGGTCGCCGGCGTCGGTTCGCCATGTGGTCTGCTGCGCTCGGCCCAGCATCACGTCGTCGATGACGACGCCGAGCGCCTTGGACTCCTCATCGGCCATCCCGCCAACGCGGAGGCGAGCATCGAGTTCGGTGAGCGCGCCGGCGAGCCGTTGAAGATTCGAGGTGTCTCGTGCCGGCATGCAGTCGAAGTCGGTCGTCTGCCTGGTCGCTCCATGGATCGTTGCGGCGATGCCGCCGACGATCAGGTACTCGACGCCATGGCGATCCAGGGTTTCGAGGATGCGTCCGATGTCCAACCCGGGTTGCTCATCCGTCCCCATGAGGTGAGTTCGTCAGGCGCCGCTGGCGTGACGTGACCGCTCGACGTCATCGAGGAAGCGCTGGACTGCTTCGCGGTTGTCGAGGACCTCGCCGTCGCCCGAGCGTGACTGGTCATCGGTCGTCGGACCCGAAGCACCGGCGAGACGCTGCGCCAGCTCGGCGACCGACGACGGGAACTTCGTCTCGCGCATGGCTCGATCGTACCGGCAGCCGTCTCGCTTGGTTCTGGTGCCACACCTATCACCGCCCACCTATGTCGAAGCCGGACACGTCAACCCGCGGGAGAACCGGCGCTCGCTGACGCCGCCGGTAGTGCAGCAGCGCGCTCAGGGGTCGTCACATACCTGGCGATCTACGTGTCTCTGGCCGGAGAGCCAACAGCGCCTATCGGGCGCGAAGATCGTCTCCCGGGGGATCAAGCCCTGCGGGAACGCGCACTGCGCTTCTCACTTCGGGGCCGCTCATCGCGGTGGCTCACATCGCCCGCCATGCGCGTCTCCTGCTTGCTCCGACGCCTCTTCGGGTTGGCGTCGAAGTCGCCGATGCCGCGGCCATGACCTACATCGTGCAACGCCAGAATCGCTTCTACGTCGTGGCCTACGACGGGCTCGACCCACTCACCGGCAAGGAGCGACGACGGCGGCATCCCGCAGGCCACGACCGCGACGACGCCGACGCGCTCGCCGCCCGCCTCACCAACGACACCGAAAGGACCGCACCGAGGGCCAACGGGTCGATCACCCTCGGCACGTTCTTCCGTGACACATGGCTGCCTCAGAAGCGCCGGCAGGTCCGTGCCACCACGTCCTACCGGTACTCGTGGTTCGTGGACCGCTACATCGACCCTGCCATCGGACATGTGCCGCTGCGCCGGCTCCGAGTCGACCACCTCGACGCCCTCTACACCGACCTGGCCACCACCGGGGGCCGAGCCGGCACCGGCCTGGCCCCCAAGACGGTGCTCGAGGTCCACATGATTCTGCGCGCCGCTCTCGACGCGGCCGCCAGCCGCAACCTCGTCGCAGGCAACGTCGCACATGCCGCCCACGCCCGACTCCCCCGGGCCGCGGCCACGGTGGCCCGGGCCTGGACCGCTTCAGAGCTGGCCCGGTTCCTGGACCACGCCCGCAGCCACCGCCTGTACCCGGCACTGCACCTGGCCGCCCACACCGGCATGCGCAGCGGTGAGGTCGTCGGGCTCAAGTGGAGCGACCTCGATCTCGGAGCCAAGCGGGTCTCGGTCGTTCGCACCATGCAGTGCGTCGGTGGCCGGCCGGTCGAGTTCGGTGTCAAGACCCGCACGAGCCGGCGCTGCATCGACCTCGATGACGCCACCATCGCCCACCTCGAAGCCTGGCGACAGCAACTCGAATGCGGCGACCTCCCCTGTGGGCGGGACGACTGGATGTTCTGCAACACCACCGCCCGGTTCCTGAACCCCCAGTCGCTCAGCCAGCTGTTCAACCGGATCACCACCGCCGCCGGGTTGCCTCGGATCCGGTTCCACGACCTACGCCACACCCACGCATCGCTGCTCGTCGCGGCCGGTGTGCCGATCAAGGTGGTCACCGAACGCCTCGGGCACGCCCATCCCGGGTTCACCATGAAGACCTACCAACACGTCATGCCCGGCATGAGCGCCGCCGCCGCCGACCAGTTCGCCGCGCTCATCGCCACCTCGAGCCGGTAGACGTCTACCGGCCCCGGACCAGGCCACCAGCACTGTTTACGATGGCGCCGGTAGACGGGCCCGGTAGACGCCGCTCCCGGCCGTCAACGAGAAAGGCCCGGAACCCCAAGGATTCCGGGCCTTCACGTTGGTGGCGGGGGCAGGATTTGAACCTGCGACCTTCGGGTTATGAGCGACGGACCGCGTCCCGGCCAGTGTCGTCTGGTACCGCGTCGTGCCTTTGACCTGGGGTTTCGCGACGTCGGCGTGTCGCTGGGTACCTCGCCGTCACCCTCGATCCCGTTCGATCCTTAGAAGTCTCGGCCACGACGCCGTGGCCGTGGCGCTCCAGATACCGGTCGATCGAGGCCTCGTCGAAGTACACGAGACCGTCCCGGTCGGGTCCGCCGTCGAGCTCGCCTGCGAAGAGCATCATGTAGACGTCGCGGCCGCGGATCCCGAGACGCTCGGCCGCCTCAGGCGACCGGATCCCCTCGTCCATAAGCCTCGTGGTCATCGGTCCCAGCCTACGTCTGGCCGTGTCTTCGAGAAGGTCGTCGATCTCCGGCCAGACCTTGGTGGTGATCATCTCCCCAGCCGCCCGGGCCGCGGTGCGCTCGGCGCCGGTCCTCGCTGTCGCGACGGCGATGTCGAGCACCTCAAGTAGCTCGCCGGCCTCGGCGAGGGTCAGCTCGATCCGGTCCGGCAAAGCGAAGGGCTCTTCGGACGACACGGTCGCGGACGCTACAGCCGAGGTGGCCACGGCTCTCAGGACGCACGTTCGGTGATGGTCTCGACCGTCGTTCCGGGACGGTGCCGCCACCCCGAACCGGACCACAATCCGGCGTCTCCGCCAGTCGGTACGGACCGTACATGCGAGGGCCGATAGGTGGCACTGCCAGTCGGCAAACCACAGGGGTGGATCGGGGTTCGGCGCAGCTTCGGGTGGATCTCGTCTGAGCCTGGATACACCGACCAATGACGTGATGACTGGGTCGAGGCGGTGAGCTG
>CAZCJT010000204.1:0-5188 GCA_964498565.1 uncultured Acidimicrobiaceae bacterium | reverse complement strand
CCCCGCCCTGCCGGTGGTGCTGCTCGGGGCCGCCGTCGCCCTGGTCCTCGGCATCTCGCCCGCCGACGCCGAGCCCCAGCGTGCCAAGGGCGAGCCAGGCGGCGACACCACCCAGACGTGGGCCCCGGCCGACGAGGCCACGATCACGCCCGGCTCGGAGCTGGTGACCGCGGGCGCGCAGTGCACGGGCAACTTCATCTTCACCGACGGGGCCTCGGTGTACATCGGGTACGCCGCCCACTGCGCCGGCGACGGCGGCGCCGCCACCGACACCAACGGCTGCCTCGCTCCGTCGCTGCCCACCGACGGCTCGGTGCCGGTCGAGATCGAGGGCGCGTCGCAGCCCGGCCACCTCGTCTACTCGTCGTGGGAGACCATGCAGCGGGCCGGAGAGACCGACGTCGACGCCTGCAACCACAACGACTTCGCCCTCGTCCGCATCGACCCGGCGGACGCCGCCCGGGTCAACCCGTCCATCCCCCACTGGGGCGGTCCCACCGGTCTGAACACCACCGGCACTCAACCCGTGGAGCGGATCCACGGCTACGGCAACTCCAGCCTGCGCCTGGGCATCCGGGCCCTTTCGCCCAAGGTCGGCCTCAGCCTCGGCACCGACGCCGGCGGCTGGAACCACCCCGTGTACGCCATGTCCCCCGGCATCCCCGGCGACTCGGGCAGCGCGCTGCTCGACGCCGAGGGTCGGGCCACCGGCGTCCTGTCAACCCTTGCGCTCCTGCCCCGGGTGGGCTCGAACAACTACAGCGACCTGGCGTCGGCGCTGGACTACATGCACCGCCACGGCGGGCCCGACGCCGTGCTGGCGCCGGGCACCGAGCCCTTCGACCCCGCCCAGCTCCCGCTCGACCTCGGCCTGTAGGTCCGCCGAGCGCATCGGCGTGCCGACAGCCCGCCGGTACACTCGCCAACCGCATGGGAGTACTCGATCGCGTCCTCAGAACCGGTGAAGGCAAGCGTCTGCGGGCGCTCCAGGGGCTCGTCCCGGAGATCAACAGCCTCGAGCCGACGTACCAGGCGATGTCCGACGAGGAGCTCAAGCACCAGACCGTGCTATTCCGGGAGCGCCTCGCCGCCGGCGAGGACCTCGACGACATCATGCTCGAGGCCTTCGCGGTGTGCCGTGAGGCCGCCACCCGGGTCCTCGGACAGCGCCACTTCGACGTCCAGCTGATGGGCGGCGCCGCCCTCCACTTCGGCTGGGTGGCGGAGATGAAGACCGGCGAGGGCAAGACGCTCACGTCGACCCTTCCCCTCTACCTGAACGGGCTGTCCGGCCAGGGCACCCACATCATCACGGTCAACGAGTACCTGGCCACCTTCCAGTCCGAGTGGATGGGCCGCCTGTTCAAGTGGCTCGGCCTGTCCGTGGGGCTGATCGTCCCCGGCAACCGCGACGCCGACTTCAAGCGCGAGCAGTACGCCGCCGACATCACCTACGGCATCAACAACGAGTTCGGCTTCGACTACCTGCGCGACAACATGGCGATGAGCCGGGAGCGCCAGGTCCAGCGGGGCTTCAACTACGCCATCGTGGACGAGGTCGACTCGATCCTCATCGACGAGGCCCGCACCCCGCTCATCATCTCGGGCCGCCTCGAGGACGCCGCCAAGCTCTACATCCGGTTCGCGGCCATCGTCCGCGCCCTGCGCCGCGACGAGCACTACGAGGTCGACGAGGAGAAGCGCCTCGTCGTGCCCACGGAAGAGGGCATCGAGAAGGTCGAGGAGGCGCTCGGCGTCGAGAACCTCTACGACGGCGTCGCGCAGAACCTCGTGCACCAGTTCCAGGTGGCGCTCCGGGCCAAGGAGCTGTTCCACCGGGACAAGGACTACATCGTCGTCGACGGCGAGGTGAAGATCGTCGACGAGTTCACCGGCCGCGTGCTCGACGGCCGTCGGTGGTCCGAGGGCCTGCACCAGGCGGTCGAGGCCAAGGAGGGGGTGCCGATCAAGGAGGAGAACCAGACCCTCGCCACGATCACCCTCCAGAACTACTTCCGGATGTACGACAAGCTCGCCGGCATGACCGGCACCGCGGTCACCGAGGCCGCCGAGCTGGCCGGCACCTACGGCCTCCAGGTCGTGCCGATCCCCACCAACAAGCCGCTCATCCGCAACGACGAGGGCGACCTCATCTACAAGTCGCTCGACGGCAAGCTCCAGTCCGTCGCCGACGACGTCGAAGCCCGCTACAAGGCCGGCCAGCCGGTCCTCGTCGGCACGGCCTCCGTGGCCACGTCCGAGCTGGTGAGCCGCACGCTGGACAAGCGGGGCGTGAAGCACCAGGTCCTCAACGCCAAGCCCGAGCGCCAGTTCCGTGAGGCCGACATCGTCGCCCAGGCCGGCCGGCTGAACACCGTCACGGTCGCCACCAACATGGCGGGCCGAGGCGTCGACATCCTCCTCGGCGGCAACCCGGAGCTGCTCGCCAAGCAGGAGCTCCACAACGAGGGCCTCGACGCCGACGACCCCGAGAACGCCGAGCGGCTGCTCAAGACCATCGCCAAGTACGAGCCGCAGTGCGAGGCCGAGGGCGCCAAGGTCCGGGAGCTCGGCGGGCTGTACGTGCTCGGCACCGAGCGCCACGACTCGCGCCGCATCGACGACCAGCTCCGTGGTCGTGCTGGCCGCCAGGGTGACCCGGGCGAGAGCCGCTTCTACCTGTCCCTCGAGGACGACCTGATGCGCCTCTTCGCCACCGGCGCCGTCAACTGGGTGATGGGCAAGGCCCTGCCCGACGACGTGCCGCTCGAGGCCAAGATGGTCACCAAGGCCATCGAGCGGGCCCAGCAGACGGTCGAGCAGCGCAACGCCGAGATCCGCAAGAACGTCCTCAAGTACGACGAGGTCCTGAACGAGCAGCGCAAGGTGATCTACGAGCTGCGCGACCAGATCCTCGACAAGACCGACCTGCGGGCCAAGATCCACGAGAAGTACCTGCCCGAGGCCGTCGAGTCCCTGGTGGCCACGTACTGCGTGGCCGACTTCAACGAGGAGTGGGACCTCGAGGGCCTGGTCACCGCGGCCGGCGAGTACTGGCCGAGCGAGGTCACGGTCGAGCAGCTCGCGGCGCTGAACACCTCCGACGAGGTGTACGAGGTGCTGGTCGACGAGGCCATCTCCCGCTACGAGGCCCGCGAGGCCGAGCTGGGCGACGACGTCATGCGCCAGGTCGAGCGCCAGGTGATGCTGCGCATCATCGACACGGCGTGGCGCGAGCACCTCCGCGAGATGGACTACCTGCAGGAGGGCATCAACCTGCGGGCCATGGGCCAGCGCGACCCGCTCACCGAGTGGCAGCGCGAGGGCTACGAGATGTTCGAGTCGATGATCGCCCGCATCGAGCGTGACCTGGTCCGCTACGTCATGCACGTGCAGGTCAAGGCGCCGGGCGAGGACGAGGCACCTGCGCAGCCGGCCGCGCCGGCCGTCGGCATGCAGTTCCAGACGTCGGACCAGAAGGCGGCCCCGGCCCCGGCCCCGGCGCCGGTCGCTTCACCGCTCGGTGACGACGAGCCGGCGGTGTCGAACATGCAGACGTCGGGTCCGGCCGATCCGTCGACCCAGGTCGGTGGTCTCTCCACCCTGGCCCGCACCCAGGCCCAGGTCGAGGGTGCGCCCAAGCAGGTCGACGAAGCCACCGCCGCAGGTCACACACCGGTGGTGAAGTCCGACTGGGACAAGACCCCGCGCAATGCCCCCTGCCCGTGCGGCAGCGGCAAGAAGTTCAAGCTCTGCCACGGCCAGGCCTGATCTCTCGGGCGAGGTGATCAGGGTCGTCGCGTGGGCGGGTAGCAGCCGCGACGTGCGAGGATCGGTGGATGCTGAGCGGCATCAACCACGTCGCGCTCCTGACCGGGGACACCGACCGCCTGCTGGCGTTCTACGGCGAGGTGTTCGAGGCGACGAGCACCACGTTGCAGCAGGCAGACGGCTTCCGGGTCACCGCGATCTGGTTGGGCGACGCCGCCGAGCTGAACGTCTTCGAGATCGCGGACAACGGCGAGCACCAACGCCAGGTGCCGATGTTCGGGCGGGGCCGCCTCGACCACATGGCACTCCAGGCGGCGTCCCTGTCGTCGTTCGACGAGATCCGCTCCCGTCTCCTCGACCGGGGCGCCACGGACGGTTTCGTCACCGACTTCGGCCACGTGCTGAGCCTGTTCTTCCGTGATCCCGACGGCCTCGAGTGCGAGGTCTGCGTCCCCAACCCCGACGCCCGGCCGGGGGTGCACAACCCGCCCGGCACGCCCTCGGTGCGGTACCACCAGGAGGGGACACCCCCGCCCGCTCGCGTCACCGAGCGCAACGTGCCACGCAGCTGAGGGCCGGCGGGATCAACCGTTGGCGTCGGGCTCGAGCCGGAAGACCGGGATCGGACGTCCAGCTCGCTGCTCGTAGCGCTCGATCCGCGGCCACACCTGGCGCAGCTCGTCCCACGCCCGAGCGCGCACGTCGCCGTGGAGCTCCACCGTGGTCATCGGGCGGCGAACCCGGTCGACCACGACGTGCACGGTCGGGCGGGCCCGGACGTTCGCCACCCAGTCGGGGATGCGCCGCTGTCCACCGGCGCCCCCAACCACCACGAGCCGGCCCTCCGCGGGCCGGTGGTAGGCCAGCGCGGTCTGCCGGCGCTCGCCGCTCCTGCGGCCCACGGTCTCCAGGACCAGCACCGGCGTGCGGAACAGCGTCGACAGCAGGCTTCGTCCGAACCGGCGGACCTGCGCTGCTTCGACGCCCCGCAGCGCTCGGCGCACCGGACGAAGCCGGTCCAGGAGGTTGCGTTCCGTCGCCCTGCTCACGGTCCGTCCCTTCGCCGACGCAGCCGCCGCGACCTGCTCACACGGTGGCGCGCTCAGCTGAGGCTGGGTGGTTGGTACCAGCGCTCGTGGAACGCTTCGCCGGTGGGGTGCTGGTAGGGGGTGGCGGGGACGGGCGGTCCCTGCGGTGGTCGGGCCAGACCGGCGCCGTTGAGCTGGCGGCCCCGGCGGTCGGTGACCCGTAGCCGGCCGGCCGGCCCCCGGATGGTGATGAGCCCGGCGTGGTGGGCGCGGTGGTGGAACGGGCAGCAGAGGAGCAGGTTCCACAGCTCGGTCGGCCCGCCGTCCTCCCAGTGCGTGAGGTGGTGGGCGTGGAGGCCGGCGGTGGCGGAGCAGCCCGGCACCTCGCA
>CAZCJT010000203.1:0-5206 GCA_964498565.1 uncultured Acidimicrobiaceae bacterium | reverse complement strand
CATCGTCGCCCACGGCACCGAGGAGCAGCACCGGCGGTTCCTCCCCGGCATCGTCACCGGCGAGATCTGGTGCCAGCTCTTCTCCGAGCCCGGCGCCGGCTCCGACCTCGCCGGTCTCCAGACCAGGGCCGAGCGGGACGGCGACGAGTGGGTGGTGAACGGACAGAAGGTGTGGACCTCGGGTGCGCACATCGCCCGCTACGGCATCCTGATCGCCCGGACCGACCCCTCGGTCCCCAAGCACGGCGGCCTCAGCTACTTCGTCATCGAGATGGACCAGCCGGGCATCGAGGTCCGGCCCATCCGGGAGATGACCGGCCGGTCCATCTTCAACGAGGTGTTCCTGACGGACGCCCGGGTGCCGGCGGCCAACCAGATCGGTGGGCTCGGCGAGGGGTGGGCGGTGGCGCTGACCACGCTGGCCAACGAGCGCACCATGCTCGGTGCCGGCTCGTTCGGCAGCTCTGGCTCCGGGGCGGCCATCCGGAAGATCGACCTCGACGCACCGGCCGGCCAGCTGGTCCGGGACGAGCCCCGCAGCGAGGGGCGCAGCCGGGGCGGCGCCGCCGAGCTGATGGCAGCCGTGCTGGCGCGCTACGGCGGCGCCGACGACCCGGTGGTCCGCCAGGAGGTGGCGCGCATCCACAGCCTCATCGAGATCGCCCGCTACACCGACCTGCGGGCAAAGGCGGCCATCGAGCGCGGGGGCCGGCCCGGACCCGAGGTGTCGATCGGCAAGCTCGCCGCCTCCCAGCTGCTCCAGACCATGCGCGAGACGCTGTTCCGCCTGTGCGGACCGGCCACCACGCTGTGGGGCGACGACGCCCCCTTCGGCGGGCGGGTCCACGAGGTCGGCCTGTCGAGCTACCTGATCTCCATCGGCGGGGGCACCGACCAGATCCAGCGCAACATCATCGGCGAGCGCGTGCTCGGCCTGCCCCGCGAGCCCCGCGCCGACAAGGACGTCCCGTTCCGGGAGCTGAAGGTCGGGACCCAGGCCGCAGACCACTGACCACGGCGCCCGCCGCCACGAGGAGGACGAACATGCCGAGCGAACCGCTCGAGAACATCATCGCCATGCTGCGCACCCAGGCCGCCGACCGCGGTGATGTCGAGATGACCCTGGAGCAGTGGCGACAGGCCTACGACGGCCTCGGCGGCCTGCTCCCCGTGGCCGAGGGCGTCGAGGTGACGCCGGTCGACGCCGGCGGCGTCCCGGCCGAGTGGATCGGCACCCGTGACGGCCCGGTCGTCGTCTACGTCCACGGCGGCGGGTACTGCATCGGGTCGCTCGGCAGCCACCGTCCCATGCTCACCCACCTCGCCGCCGCCACCGGCGGACGGGTGCTGGCCGTCGACTACCGGTTGGCGCCCGAGCACCCCCACCCGGCCGCCCTCGACGACGCCTGCACCGCGTACCGGTGGGCCCTCGACCAGGGCGTCGACCCGGGCCGCACCGTGATCGCCGGTGACTCGGCCGGTGGCGGGCTGACGCTGGCGACGCTCGTCGCCCTGCGCGACGGAGGCGATCCGCTGCCGGCTGCGGGGGTCTGCCTGTCGCCGTGGGCCGATCTCACCCAGTCGGGCGCGACGATGGCCGAGAAGGCCGACGTCGACCCCATGGTCCACGCCGGTGACCTCGACCGGTGGGCCGCGGCCTACGCCGGTGACGCCGATCCGGCGTCACCGCCGATCAGCCCGCTGTTCGCGGACCTGTCCGGGCTGCCGCCGCTGCAGATCGAGGTCGGCACCGCCGAGGTCCTGCTCGACGACGCCCGCCGTGTGGCCACGCGGGCCCGGGAGGCCGGCGTCGACGTCACCACCTACGAGGGCCCGGACCTGATCCACGTGTGGCACTTCTTCGCCGGAGCGGTGCCCGAGGCCGACGAGGGCATCCAGCGGGTCGCCCGCTTCGTCCGGGACCACACCGCCTGAGCGGGGGTCCGGTCCCGGGCCGGCGTCAGGCCTGGCGGCCTCGGCGACCCCGGTGACCGAGGACGCTCGGTGCCGTGGCGAGGTGCTCCAGCGCCAGCTCGAGCGAGCCGGGCAGGTGGCCGGGGTGGTGGCCGGGCGTGAAGTAGAGGCGCAGGTCCCACGCCGAGCGGGCGAGGGAGAACACCTCGCCGCGGCGGGCGCTGCGCAGGTGGCTCCGCCAGCTCCACCGACCCTTCGCGGCGGGGTCGCGGCGCATGACCTCGGAGGTGAGCAGCGGCCAGCCGACGAGGATCAGGCCGGCGAGGGGCACCATGGCCGCCACCCGACGCACGTAGCCACCGCCGATGTGCTGGTAGACGTCGTACGCCACGTGGCGGTGCTCGATCTCCTCGGCCGCGTGCCACAGGAACAGCTGGGCCATCTCCGGGTCGACGTCGGTGTCGGCCCAGGTGTTGTCCTCGAGCACGTAGCCGGCGAGCGATGCCGTGAAGTGCTCTGCCGCCGCCGTCGTGGCCACCATCATCAGCACCGCCTGCTTGCGGAACGGCTCGGGCAGCCGGTTGACCCGGTCGTTCAGGCCGCGCCGGAAGGTCTCGAAGGCGTCGAGCTCGCGCCGGAACACGATGCCGTGCTCCTCCATGCGTGCCACGCACCGCTCGTGCTCGTTGCCGTGGGTGACCTCCTGGCCGAGGAACCCCCGGATCTCGGTGCGGATCCGCTCGTCGGTCACGTAGGGCAGCGCGTTGCGCAGCGAGTCGTTGAAGAACCGCTCACCGGTGGGGAACAGGAGGTTCCCGACGTTGAAGGTGTGCGTGGCCTGGGCGTCGTCGGCCAGCCAGTGCGCTCGCGGCGAGGTGAGGTCGAAGGCGGTGCGGCGGGGGGCAACCGGCTCGGCGGGGCGCAGCATCGTGTCGGTCATGGCGGTCTCCTGGCGATCGGGGGGGAAGACAGGCCCACGATACTGCGTGGATGCAACGGCGATGCAACATTGTCTCACCGTCTCGTCGGCGGTCGGTCCCCGGCGGGCGTGACATCGGAGCTATGTTGTCTCGCGAGCGAGTTCTGAACAGGGGGATCAACATGGTTGTTGCCGACGACGCCGTCGAAGCGGTCCACGACATGGTCGTGGTGGGCGCCGGGTTCTCCGGCCTCTACATGGTCCACCAGGCCCGCGAGGAGCTGGGGCTCGACGTGCTGGGCATCGAGGCCGGTGGCGGGCCCGGTGGCACGTGGTACTGGAACCGGTACCCGGGCGCCCGGTGCGACTCGGAGAGCTTCTACTACTGCTACACGTTCTCCAAGGTCCTGCTCGACGAGTGGGACTGGTCGTCGCGCTACCCCGAGCAGCCCGAGATCCTGCGCTACCTCGAGTTCGCCGCTGACCGCCTCGACCTGCGACGCAGCTTCGCCTTCGACACCCGGGTCGAATCCCTCACCTGGGACGACAGGGGCGGCCGGTGGATCGTGCGCACCAACACCGGTCGCACGATCGCCGCCACCTACGTGGTCACGGCCGTCGGGTGCCTCTCCGCCGCCAACGTCCCGAACGTCGAAGGCCTCGACGACTTCGAAGGCGAGTGGTTCCACACCGGGCGCTGGCCCCACGAGGGCGTCGACTTCACCGGCCGCCGGGTCGCCCAGATCGGCACCGGCTCCACCGGCATCCAGGCCGCGCCCGTGATCGCCGGCCAGGCCGAGCACCTGTACGTCTTCCAGCGCACGCCGAACTACACGGTCCCCGCTCGCGACCGACCGATGGACCGCGAGGAGTGGATCCGGATCAAGTCCCGCTACGACGAGGTCGTCCGGGCCACGAAGGAGTCCTTCGCCGGCTTCCCGTACACCCCGTCGCCGCGGTCGGCCCTGGAGGTCAGCGACGAGGAGCGCACCGCGATCTACGAGGCGCTGTGGGAGGAGGGCGGCTTCAAGTTCCTGTGGGGCGGCTTCTTCGACCTGCTCCTCGACGAGCGCGCCAACGACACGGCAGCCGAGTTCATCCGCGGCAAGATCCGCGACATCGTCGACGACCCCGAGGTCGCCGAGAAGCTGTGCCCGAAGGGCTACCCGTACGGGGCCAAGCGGCCGCCGATCGACACCGCCTACTACGAGACGTTCAACCGGGACAACGTGACCCTGGTCGACATCTCCGAGGGCGGCATCGCCCGCATCACGCCCACCGGGGTGCAGACGGCCGACGGCCACCACGACGTCGACACCATCGTCTTCGCCACCGGCTTCGACGCCATGACCGGCCCGCTGCTGCGGCTCGGCATCACCGGCCGGGACGGCCGGGCCCTCGCCGAGCACTGGGCCGACGGTCCCCGCAGCTACCTCGGCCTGCAGGTCGCCGGCTTCCCCAACCTGTTCACCATCACCGGGCCGGGCAGCCCGTCGGTGCTGACCAACATGCCCACTTCCATCGAGCAGCACGTCGAGTGGATCTCCCGCTGCATCGACGACCTGCGGGCCAGCGACCGGGCCGTCATCGAGGCCACGCCCGAGGCCGAGGAGACCTGGACCGACCACGTGGCCGAGGTGTCCTCCTTCGGGCTGTTCAACCGGGCCGACTCCTGGTACCTCGGCGCCAACATCCCGGGCAAGAAGCGCGTGTTCATGCCCTACGTCGGCGGGCTGGCCAACTACCGGGCCCGCTGCGAGGAGGTCGCTGCGCACGACTACGAGGGGTTCGTCGCGGTCTGACCGACCCACGCGCTCCGTAGCGTGACCCGGTGCTCCGGCGCGCCGACCGCTCTGCTGACCCCGTCCACCGCCCCTGGACCCGGGCCGGGTCCCTGGCTGTCGGAGCGCACGTCTTCTACGAGCTGGGCGCGGGTGTCGCCATGCCGCTCGCGTCGCGGCTGGGCATCGGTCCGGCGGCCGTGCTGTACGGCACCGCCACCGCCGTGTCGCACCGGGAGGCGGGGCGACGACCCGCCTCCGCCGACGCGGCGTTCAACGCGCTGAACGGCCTGTACCTCGGTCTGGTGCTCGGCCATGCCGTCAGCTGGCCACGCCGCTGGGCCGGTGCCCCGTGGCTCACCGAGTGCGAAGGTCTGCGGGGCCCGGTGCTCACGCCGTACAACGTGATCCTCCAGGTGTCGTGGGTCGCGGCGATCGGCGGGATCACCGAGAACCGGCGCGGTCGGTGGTGGGCGGCGGTCGTGCCCGCGCTCGTGGTCCCCGTGCTGGCCCGGGAGGCGCCCCGGGAGTTCGCCCGCCTGACCGAACAGGCCCGCGAGCGACCGCGGTGGTGGAACCGGCGGCTGCAGCC
>CAZCJT010000202.1:0-5234 GCA_964498565.1 uncultured Acidimicrobiaceae bacterium | reverse complement strand
GCCCTCCGGGCTCGACGAGCCGAAGGGCCGGATCAAGCCCGACGCCCAGGCCCGCTGGGGTCGAGCGCTGTGCCGGCTGGGCGACGGCGGCTGGGGCCCGGTCATCGATCAGGTCCTGTCCGGCGACCGCATCCTGCACGAGGACATGGTCCGGGCGGTGGCCGGTGTGCTGAAGCGGTGGGACTGGGAGCAGCGGCCGGGCTGGATCTGCCCGATCCCGTCCCGCCGGCACCAACCGTTGCTCGACCGTCTCTGCTCCGGACTCGGGCAGCTGGGCAAGCTCCCGGTCCACCACGCACTCGTCCGGGTGGCGGACGGCGGGTTCCAGGCCGACCAGGCCAACTCGGCCCACCAGGTGGCCAACGTGTGGGGCCGCTTCGAGATCGATCGGTCCCAGCTGCCCGAGGCCGCCCTGCTCGACGGGCCCGTGCTGCTCGTCGACGACGAGTGCGACTCCCGCTGGACGCTCACCGTTGCCGCCCACCTGCTGTCCGAGGCCGGCGCCGGACCGGTGCTGCCCCTCGTGCTGCGCAGCCGCTGAGAGCCGCGGGTCGGGGCCGGGCTACTCGACGAAGCGGCGGGCCTTCACGGGCTTGCCCCGCACCGAGCCCTTGTTGAGCGCCTTGATCACGTCCTCCACCACACCCTCCGGCACCCCCACCACGGCGTAGGTGTCGCCGATGCGGATCGGCCCCACCTCCCGGCCGGGGATGCCGGCCTCGTTGGCGATCGCGCCCACCAGGTCGGCGGGGCGGACGCCGGCCTTGGAACCGAGGTTCAGGTACACCGAACCGGTCGGGCCGTCGGGGGTGCGCCGGCCCCGGTCGCTGCGGTCGGGCGCCTTCGACGCGCCCTTGGCACCCTTGTCCCACGTGCCCTTGCCGCCGGCGGCGCCCTTGCCGCCGCCACCCTTCATCGACGCGCTCGGGATCTCCGTCTCGTCGGTTGCGCCCTCGGATTCCCGCAGCAGCTTGATGGCGGCCAGGGCGATGCTGCGGTCGTCGAACTCGTCGAGGGCCTCGAGCACCTCGGCCTGGTCGTCGATGTCGCCGGCCACGAGGACGGCCTCGAGCGCCTCCGCGGTCCGCTCGATCTGGGTGGCGCGGAGGTCGTCGACCGACGGGATGCGGGCCAGTTCGAGGCGCTGCTTGGTGAGGCGCTCGATGTTCTCGAGCAGCCGGCGCTGGCGGGGCTCGACCAGGGTGATCGCCGTGCCCGTGCGGCCGGCGCGCCCGACGCGCCCGATGCGGTGCACGTAGGCCTCGGGCGCAGCGGGCACGTCGTAGTTCACGACGTGGGTGAGCGTGTCGACGTCGAGGCCGCGGGCCGCCACGTCGGTGGCGATCAGCAGCTCGGCGGTGCCGTCGCGCAGGCGGCCCATGACGCGGTCGCGCTGCTCCTGGTCCATGCCTCCGTGGAGCGCCTCGGCCCGGTGGTTGCGGCTGTTCATGGTGACGGTGAGCTCGTCGACCTCGGCTCGGGTGCGACAGAAGACGATCGCGGAGGCGGCGGCCTCGACGTCGAGGATCCGAGCCAGCGCGGCCGCCTTGTGGTGCCGATCGACGACGTAGGCCGTCTGGCGCACCAGTGCGGTCTCGGTCCCGACGTCGCCGGCCTTGATGGTGATCCGCTTCGGGTCGCGCTGGTGGCGCTCGGCGATGGCGGTGATCCGGCGCGGCAGCGTCGCCGAGAACAGCACCGTCTGGCGGTCTTTCGGCGTGTGCTCGAGGATCGTCTCGATGTCCTCGGTGAAGCCCATGTCGAGCATCTCGTCGGCCTCGTCGAGCACGACGGTGGTGATCTCATCCAGCTTGAGGGACCGCCGGTTGATGAGGTCGATGGCCCGGCCCGGCGTGGCCACCACCACGTGGGCGCCGCGCTCGATCGACTTGAGCTGGCGCTGGATGGGCTGGCCGCCGAACACGGCGACGACGCGCACGCCGAGGCTGCGCCCGTAGGTGGACACCGCCTGCTGCACCTGCATGGCCAGCTCCCGGGTCGGCACCAGGATCAGCGCCGTCGGCTGGCCCGCCGGCGCGTCACCGAGGCGGTGCAGGAGCGGGAGCGAGAACGCCGCCGTCTTGCCGGTGCCCGTCGCGGCCTGGCCCAGCAGGTCGGCGCCCGTGAGGAGCACGGGGATCGCCTCGCGCTGGATCGGCGTGGGCTCCTCGTAGTCGAGCTCGGCCAGGCGCGCGACCAGCTCGTGGCGCAGGCCGAGGGCGGCGAAGGTGGTGGTGCTGTCGTCGGGGGCCACGCCCCAATGCTCACAGGGCCGGGGCCCCGAGGCGCAATCCCCGGGTCTACTTCAGCGCGGCGGCGATCTCACCCATGCGGGCCAGCGCCTTCGGATCGCCCTGGTGCATCTCCTCGGCGAAGTAGAGGACCAAGCGGTCGGCGATGCCGTCGTACTTGGTGCGCAACACGTCGGCCAGGTCGTCCCAGCCGGCCTCGACGGCGAAGTGCTGCAGCATCTCGTCGGTGATCAGCGCCGCCATCCCGGGCAGGTCGCCGGCCTTGAGCTTGTCGTTGATCGCCGAGGACGTGCCCTCGTAGCCGAGCATGTCGAACATGAAGGCGTAGTTCTTGGTCGACCCGTAGAACGCGATCTGGAACTTGGCCCGCTCCCGCCAGGCGGCGCGCTCCTCGTCGGTCTCTCCGACGATGGTGAAGACCGGGATCGACAGCGTGAGGTCCTCGAGCGTGCGGCCGGCGTCGTCGGCGCCCTCGCGCAGCCCGGGCAGCAGGTGGTCGTCGAGGTAGGCGCGGGAGTGGAACGGGTGCACGTGCACCCCGTCGGCGACCGCACCGGCCATCTGCACCATCCACGGCCCCACGGCGGCGATGTCGACGGGCGGGTCGGGGTGTTCGATCGGCCCCGGTGACCACATCTGGGGCATGAGCGAGAGCTCGTGGTAGTCACCGTCGAAGGCGAGCTTGCCGCCGCGGAAGGACTCGAACACGGCCTTCACGGCCTGGACGTACTCGCGCATCCGGGGGCCGGGCGGGTCGAACTCGACGCCGTAGCGACGCTCGATGTGGGCCCGCACCTGGGTGCCGAGGCCGAGCCGGAACTTGCCGCCGCTGATGTCCTGGAGCTCCCAGGCGTTGGCGGCGGTGACGGTGGGGCTGCGGGGGAACGCCACGGCGATGCCGGTGGAGAGCTGCAGCCGGGGAGCGGTCAGGGCGGCGGCGGCCACGGAGAGGTAGGCGGTGCGGCCCGACTCGACGTAGACGATCCCGTCGAGACCGGCCCCGTCCACCGAACGGGCGAACTCCTGGACCTTGTCCAGCCGGCGTCCACCGGCCATCACGTGCAGCTCCATGGATGCTCCTCTCCCTACTTGGGGTCCTGGATCGAGACGGTGCCCTGGGCGGCGGCGGCGAGGCGCTCCCCACCCTCGGCGGTGTCATTGGTGATGTCGATGCGCACGACGGCGGTCCGCCGGCTCATGGAGATGATCTCGGCCCGGGCCCGCAGCACGCCGTCGCGCACCGGACGGAGGAGGTTGAGCTTGAACTCGGTGGTGGCGGCCCACTGGCCGGAGGCCATCACCGGGTACATGACGGAGCCCAGCGCGTGGTCGGCGAGGGAGGACACGACGCCGCCGTGGGCGGTGCCGAACGGCGTCAGCAGATCGGAGCGGACGGCGAGCTCGGCCTCGATCCAACCGGCGCCGCAGCCGGTGTGGCGGATGCCGAGGAACCCCATCAGGCCCGCTTCGAGCAGCGGGTTGGTGCCGAGCATCCCCGCGGCGACCTGCTCGCTGTAGTCGGGGAACGCCACCGGGGGCATGTGGACGTTGGTCGACTCCCCCGGCTCCGTCATGGCCCGGACCATAGTTGACCGATCGGTCAAGTGCGGTCCGGCGGTCAGGGTTGCGGTGCGCCCGTGCGCGACGCCGGACTCCGCATCACGTCGGCCTGGCACGTGCTCGACGGCGAGCAGGCCGCCGGGGAGCTCCTCGATGGCGTCAGGTCCGCTCGACCAGGTCCGCCAGGTTCTCCAGGCTGACCTCCATGGCTCGGCGCCAGTCCTCGCCCTCCCTCGTGGCCTCGTGCAACCACTCCGGCGAGCGGGACAGGTCGTAGGACTCGGTCGCGAGGGTCCCGCCGTCGGGCTGCGGGGTCAGCTCCCAGCGCCAGCGCAGGTGCGCGTTGACGCCGATGTTCGACTGGACCTCGGGGTGGTCGGCCTCCTTCAGGACCGGTTCCCAGGCGATGCGACGGTCGAGCTCGAACTCGACCACGTGGTTCTCGATCACGTAGTCACCGAGGAAGTCGTTGCACATCTGCATCTCGAAGACGTCACCGATGCCCGACAGGACCTGGTGCTCGGTGCCGCGAAGCAGCCCCGACCCGTCGATGGCGGGATGTGCCGACGGTCGGGACAGGTGGGCGAACAGCACCGCAGCCGGGGCCGCGATGTTCCGGGAGACCGACAGAGGGGCGTAGGGCTCAGGCATGCCCGTGCGACGGTCCGGCCGCCCGATGTTCATCGGTGTCCCGGCCCCGTTCGCCGATGGGCCGCCCCGGCTCGCCGATCGGTGCGGTGACGTCGCGCAGCTCGACGGAAGCAGAGCTGATCCTCCCTGCGTCCGGGACGGAGCGCCGATCGGCACGGTCGGTCGCCGAGGCGCGCTCTGCCGTCGGCGTGCCCATCGTCAGGATCGCCAGCGCGAGCAGCGGGCCCAGGGTGCGGGTGGCGTTGAAGTCGAGTGCGACGACGGACGCGGCCAGCACGCTGGCGAACACCGTCATGGCGGCGAGGGGGCCGAACAGGGGATGGGAGGGGCCGCGCCGGCGGAGGGCGACGAGCGCGAGGGCGAACGTCCCGAGTGCCATGGCGGCGCCGACGGTGATCTTCCCGGCCCACCACTCGTCCACGTAGACGATGAGCCCGCCGAAGGGCCAGGTGAACTCCTTGACCTGCGACCCGTCCACCTCCTGGACGAGGACCCGCAGCGCCAGCCACCAACCGGCCGTGGTGAGGAACCCGGCGACCGCAGCTCCCACCGACGCCCGGGTGCGACGGGCGAGTGCGTGGGCGACCAGCAGCACCAGCATCGACTCCTTGGTGAGGACCGCCGCGACGGCCGACGCGATGCCGGTGCGCGACCGTCCGGTCTCTGCCGCCCACAGCGCCGTGAGGGCGAACCCGAGAGCGAGCGCGTCGGCCGTGGTGATGCGCAGCGACGCGTACGAACCGGGCAGGGCGGCCACGACGAGCGCCGGCC
>CAZCJT010000201.1:0-5271 GCA_964498565.1 uncultured Acidimicrobiaceae bacterium | reverse complement strand
CGGGCGAGCGCTCGACGCCCCACACGTCGGTCCCGGGGCGCTCGGCGGCCACCGACAGGGCGATGGCACCGGAACCGGTGCCGAGGTCCACGACCGGGCCACCGACGCGCGCGTGCTCGCTGAGCACGGCGTCCACGACCACCTCGGTCTCGGGACGAGGGATGAGCACCCGGCGGTCGACGTAGAGCTCCAGCTGGCGGAACGGCCACCGCTCCAGCACGTACTGCAGCGGCTCACCCGTCTCCCGCCGCTCGACCATGAGACGCCAGTGGTGGTGGGAGCGCACGGTCACCGGCCGATCGGCCACCACGCGGTACGGGTCGCCGGCGGCGCGCTCGACGATCCACCGGGCCTCGTGCACGGCGTTCTCGACGCCGGCGGCCCGGAGGCGCTCGACCGTCTGGCCGTGGAGCTCTGCCCAGCTCGTGGTGTCGGTGTCCGCGGCGCTCATGGAGGCATCGATCCTACGAGGCACCCCCGCTGTTCTGGCAGTGCCCGTGTTGCGCGCGAGGTAAACCCCGGAGGGCCGTCGTTCGTGTGGTGGGGTGTGGAGGCGACCAGCGCGACCGGAGGTGCAGGCGTGAGCAGCGAGCGTGCGGAGCCGACCGTCGTCGTGTACGACGGCGGCACCTCCTTCGACGAGCTCTACCGGCGGGAGCATCGACCACTGCTGCGCCTCGCCTGGAGCCTGACCGGCCGCCGGGACCTGGCCGAGGAGCTGGTGCAGGACGCCATGCTCGCCGTGCACCGGGACTGGGACCGGGTCCGTCGCTACGAGTCGCCGGGCGGCTTCGCCCGACGGGTGCTGCTGAACGCGGCCACGTCGGCGGCCCGCCGACACGGGGCCGAGCAGCGTGCCATGTCACGCCTGACCGTGGAGCGGACCCACCGCGATGAGCTGCCGCCCGACGAGTCGTTCTGGGCCGCGCTCCGGTCGCTCCCCGAGCGCCAGGCCCACGCGGTGGCGCTGCACTACCTGGAGGACCTGCCCGTGTCCGAGATCGCCCACGTCCTCGACATCGCCGAGGGCACCGTGAAGGTCCACCTGCACCGCGGTCGCCTGGCGCTGGCCGACCTGCTGCGCGACGAGCTGGAGGAGGCGTCATGGAGGAGACCGAGCTGCTGGAGGCCCTCGACCGCCGGGCCGGGACGGCCGTCGCCGCCCTCGACGGTGCGCTGGCGAGGGTGGAACCCGCTCCCCTGCCGATCGATCCCGAGCGCGGCCGCCGCCGGAGGTGGCGGCCGCTGCTCGTGGCCGCTGGTCTCGTGGTGGTGGCCCTCCTCGGCATAGGGCTGGCCCTCGACGGACGGGACGACGAGCAGGGCACTGTCGCCGACGACCGGGACGTGCCGGTGGAGACCGACGACGGCGAGATCACCCGGCTGGCCCTGGCTGACCCTGCCGCACTCGGCTACGAGGTGCGTGCGGCGTTCGCCTCGGGGACGAACGTCGACGGGTCCGCGGAGACGATGCCCGTGTTCACGGCGCACGGACCGACCGGAGCCGTCGACCCCTGGGTCGACGTCGTGCTCAGCGCAGCGGTGCCGATCAACGAGTACAGCTTCTACGGCGAGCTCGTCGATGTCGGTGGGCCGGAGGCGACCTTCGTCGCGGTGGGGAGCACGACGCAGCTGCTCTGGCGAGACGGTGGCATCGGCCGCCAGCTCGTGACGGCGGACCTCGACCGCGACGCGATGGTGTCTCTCGCGTCGACGGCGATCGAGATGGGCTGGGACGGACGCGGTGCCCTGCCGGGACACGACGTGTTGCACACCGGACCAGCGCAGGACTTCTTCTCGAACCTCGAGTTCGCTGCGGGGGTGCGGGACGATCGCGCCGGCATCGCGTACGACCACGAGGGCGATCTGGACTTCGTCATCGGCTGGTCGGCGGGAGACGAGGTGCGCTGGCATGCTGGCCACGCCCTGACCTCCACCAGGCAGGTCGAGATCAACGGGCGGACCGCCACCGTCGCCGCGCCGGTCCTGAACGGCGCCACCGAGCTGTCGTGGCTCGAGGACGGCACGCTCGTCCGGGTCGCGACCTACGCGGACGTCGACGTCCTCGTCGAGCTCCTCGATGATGCGCTCGTGCCCATCTCCGGGGAGGAGCACCGGGCCCTGGTCGCCGCGCACGCACCCGACGAGAGCCAGGTCATCCTCGAGGCGCCCTTCGGGCTCTCGCAGCCGCTCGAGGGCGTCCCGCCCGTGGCGACGATCAGCACCTCCGACTCCTTCGGCAACGAGCTCCGGCTCGAGCTCATCGAGCAGGCCGGAGGTGGCGTCGCCATGATGATGGAGATGGACGACGCCACCGGCACGAGCGGGTCGGGCAGTCCGTTGCGCGACCTCGCCACGCCGATGCTCCAGGCAGGCGCGCTGTCCGACGGCGAGACCGGGGAACCGACGAGCGACGTCATCGTCAGCGGCGTGATCCCCGCCGGCATACCGGAGGACCTCGCCGGCTCGCGGTTCATCGACCGTGGCACCGGTGATGCGCTCCCGCTGCGCCAGCACGTCACCGGCGACATCCCGGGCTCGGATCACCGCCTGCTCATCGCGGTCGTCGACGCCGCGCCCGGGACCAGGGTCGACGTGACGTTCCAGACCGTGGACGGCGAGCGCACGTGGCGCCTCTGACGTTGCCCAGCCGCGACACCACGACTGCCAGTTCCGGGGAGGAGGTCAGCTGGCGGTGGCGTCGGCCAGGCGCTCGGCCTGCTCCTCCTGCACGAGGGCGTCGGAGACGTCGTCGAGCTCGCCGGCGAGGACCTTGTCGAGCTTGTACAGCGTGAGGCCGATGCGGTGGTCGGTGATCCGGTTCTCCTTGAAGTTGTAGGTCCGGATCTTCTCGCTGCGACCGCCGCCGCCCACCTGGTCCTTGCGGGCCGAAGACAGCTCGGCCTGCTGGCGGTCCTGCTCCAGCTGGAAGAGGCGGCTCTTCAGCACCCGCAGGGCCTTGGCCTTGTTCTGGAGCTGGCTCTTCTCGTCCTGCATCGACACCACCAGGCCCGACGGCTTGTGGGTGATGCGCACGGCCGAGTCGGTGGTGTTCACCGACTGCCCGCCCGGGCCGGACGACCGGTACACCTGGATCTCCAGGTCGTTCTTCTCGTCGATGTCGATCTCGACGTCGTCGATCTCGGGCAGCACGGTGACCGTGGCCGAGGACGTGTGGATGCGGCCCTGGGCCTCGGTGACCGGGACCCGCTGGACCCGGTGGGGGCCGCCCTCGTGCTTCATGCGGGTCCAGGCGTTGGCCCCCTTCACCACGAAGGTGATGTCGTTGAAGCCGCCCATGTCGGAGTGGTCGGTGTTGAGGACCTCGAGGTTCCAGCCCATGCGCCCGGCGAAGCCCTGGTACATCTCGAACAGGTCCTTGGCGAACAGGTTCGCCTCCTCGCCGCCCTCGGCCCCCCGGATCTCGACGATGACGTTGCGGCCCTCGTTGGGGTCCTTGGGCAGCAGCAGCATCTTGAGCTGCTCGGTGAGCCGGCCCACCTCCAGCTCGGCCTCCTCGGCCTCGGCCCGGAACAGCTCCTTGTCGTCGCCCTCGGACTCCTTGGACAGCTCGCGGGCGGTCTCGGCGTTGCCGATCGCAGCCCGGAGCCGACCGCCGACGTCGACGATGTCCTCCAGCTCGCTGTAGCGCCGGGTGGCCTGCGTGTAGCGGGTCTGGTCGGCGATCAGCTCGGGGTCCCCGAGGCGCGCCTGGAGCTCGATGTACTCGCGCTCCAGCGTCTCCAGGCGATCCAGCATCAGGGCGAGGCTACCGGTGGGGTCTGCGACGCCAGCCAGCCGACACACGACCGAAGAACGATGCACCTCGGAGCGCGTGCGGCGGACGACCAGGCCCGTAGGGACGGTCCACCCGGCGAGCTGGGCCGTCGAGCACGCGAAGAAGGCGTGTGGGGCGGCCCAGAACGAACAGGGCAGGGAACCGGGCCGCCGAGCACGCCGTCACTGCGTGTGGAACGGCCCGGAACGTGAGGTGGTCCGTGCGGGTTGGTGGTCGCGCCTGCTCCTGCTGCTGATTCACACCGCGGCCCGGTCCTCGCTTCCGGACTTCCGCGGTGGTCACAGCTGCGGTTGCACCGGACGAATTCGGACTTTTCGATTGTTTCTCGAACTGGTGTTCGATACGATGCACCCATGGGTCGGGGGCGAGCGACGGCGTCAGAGGTGTCGGAGGCGCTCTCGGTCGTGCTCGATGTGTGTGCCCGCCTCGATCCGGTTGCGGTGCCCATGCACGAGGTCGTCGAGGTGTTCGACGGCCTCGCTGCGCTGGAGCGGTGCGCCGGCGGGGCGGTCCTGCGCATGGCCGCCCGCTATGAGGAGGCCGGGGCGTGGAAGCAGAACGGGGCCCGGTCCCCCGAGGAGGACATCGCCCGCAAGACCGGCACCGGCACCACCCGGGCCCGCCGCAAGCTGTCGACCTCGAAGCGGTTGCGGTCCCAGCCCCGGACCGACGACGCCGTGCGTCGCGGCAACGTCTCCACCGACCAGGCGGACGAGGTGCCCACCGGGAGGAGCGTGCCCGGCGCCTGCACCGCCAGCGGTCGCTGCGGCGCTGGGACGACGCCGAGGGCATGGGCAACCTCTGCTCCGCCTCCCCGGCGAGCAGATGAACGAGATCGACGCTCGGCTCAGGCCCCTCGTCGACGTCGAGGCCCTCAACCGGGGCCGGGTCGAAGGTGACGAGACGTGTGAGATCGCCGGCGTCGGCCCGGTCGCCGTCTCGGCCGTACGTCGCCTGCTGTCCGACGCGTTCCTGACCCTGGTCCTGCGCAAGGGCACCGACATCCGCAACGTCACCCACCTCGGCCGTCAGGTCACTGCCGCCCAGCGCACGGCGCTCGAAGCCCGAGGCGCCCGCTGCGAGCGGTGCGGGAGCCGCCACCTCCTCGACATCGACCACAACGAAGGCTGGACGCTCACCCACGACACCCGGCTCGAGGACCTCTCGTGGCAGTGCTGGCACTGCCACGACCTCAAGACCCGCCACGACCTCGTGTTCGCCGGCCCCATCGGCAACCGGTGGCTCGTCGACCGCAAGACCGGAGAGCCGTGGCGAGGACCCACCGGCACCGGCCCACCCGACGATGCGCGTGCCGTTCGCAGGCCGCCGACTTCCGGCGATCCTCCGGCCGAGCCCACAGATCGTCCGGATTCAGCCGCGGCGCGACAGGGCGATCTGTTCGAGGACGACTTCGCCACCGCGCGCTGATCGCCGGCGGGCCCGGAGACCGTCACGGTCCCGGGCGCGCTGCT
>CAZCJT010000200.1:0-5308 GCA_964498565.1 uncultured Acidimicrobiaceae bacterium | reverse complement strand
CGAGATCGCCCGGCTCGGCGCCAGCCGACTCGTCATCCTCGGCGGCGACCGGGCCGTCGGCATCGCGGTCGAGGACCGGGCCCGCTGCCCCTCCGGTGCGAACCAGGCCGGCTCCCCGACGGTGGGCGCCACGCCCACCACCCCGGCGTGGGACGACGACGGCCCCGATCCCCAGATCGTCCGCTTCGGGCACCGCTGGTTCGCCTACACGACGGGCACGACGTGGGGGAACCACATCGGCGTGCTGGTGTCGGACCGGCCCGACGGCGGGTGGCGCACCACGACCGGCCAGACCTGGGGCTCCACCGCCCTGCCCTCGTATCCCGACTGGCAGGGGCGCGACACCCAGTGGGCACCAGGCGTCTTCCGCCACGCGGGCCGCTACGTGATGTTCTACGCCGCCCAGGCCGTGGCCCGCGGGGAGTGGTGCCTGAGCGTGGCCGTGGCGGACGCACCCGAGGGACCGTTCCGGGACCAGACCGCCACCACCGGGCCCGTCGTGTGCCAGGACCACATCGGCGGCGCCATCGACCCGCAGCCCTTCGTCGACGCCGACGGGCAGGCCTGGCTGCACTTCAAGAACAACGACGGCATGCCCGACGGGGACAACGCCGACGACGAGGCCGCGGTCTCCAAGGTGTGGGCCGTGCGGTTGAGCGCCGACGGCACCCGGCCGGTGGGCAGCTTCCACGAGGTGCTGGCCAAGGACACCTCCCGGTACCCCTGGCAGACGACGCTCGACAACCCCCAGATGGTGCTCCGCGGCGGCGTCCACTACCTGTTCCACACCGGCGGCGACTACGTGGGCAACTCCACCTATGCCACCGGTTACGCGGTCTGCGCCGGGCCGACGGGGCCCTGCACCACCGACCCCGATCCGATCCTGACCAGCTACGGCGACGTGGCCGGGCCCGGCGGCGGCACGGTGGCCCGCGGCGCCGACGGGCGCTGGTGGATCAGCTACCACGCCTGGACCCGAGGTTGCTACGACTACTCCTGCGGCGGTGAGCGCAAGCTCTACGTCGCGCCGCTCGCGTTCTGAGCGCTGCTCAGCCCAGACTTCGCACGGCGGCGCGAGCTCGGCCTGGGCCCGTTCGGTCAGGCGGCGCACGGCCTGGTCGCCGAGGAGCGCCTCGAGCAGGGTGGAGCCGACGGCCGTGCTGCCGCCGGCGATGGCGACCTCGGCGCCGGTGAGGCCGCCGGTCTGCGCGAAGACCCCGACCATCAGCACCAGGGCGGCGCCGTTCAGCCCGTAGGACAGCACCTTCGCCGTCGCCCGCTTGGTGGAACCCTCCTCCCGGAGGAGGTCGAGGAGACCGCCCTGCCAATCGCGCACGAGCCGTGACGCCCGCTCGCCCAGGTCGGCCGACGGTCGGACGATCTCGTCACCTGCGCCGGCCAGGAGGGCGGTGCCGGCCGTGGTGCCGCGCCATCCGGCCACGACGTGGTCAGTCGCCTGGGCCACCCGTTCGCGGACCAGCGTCTCCACCCCGCTCTCCACCGCGCCCTGGAACCGGTCGACGTTGCGGGGCCGTCCGGTGACGCTGGCCGTCACGCGGTCGCGGAGGCGCCCGATCCTCGACTGGAGCTCGCGCAGCAGCTCGCCGGTCCTTACCAGGTCCTGCCAGCGGGCCAGCACCTCGCCGCGCATGACGGTGCCGTCCCGGACGTCGTCGGCCAAGCGCTGCCGGGCGTCGTCGAACGCCCGCGTGGCCACGGCGGCCAGCTGGTCCGCCGCCTGGGCCTGCTCGTCGACCACGCCGGCCACCTCCTCGGTCCGGGTCGAGACGTCGGCGATGGACCCGAGGAGGCTCTGGCGCACGAGCTGGGCCCGGGCATCCCGGTCGGCGGCCAGGTCGTCCAGCCAGGCCCGCAGGGGTTGCACGGCACCCGACGGGAGGCGGCCGTCCTCCAGCGGCTGCTCCTCGAGGACGAACAGCGGAGCGTCGCCCAGGCCTTCCTCGGCGAGCATCGACGAGAGGTGGGCGGCGATCTCGTCGGAGGCGCCGGGTGGCACGCGGTTGAGGACGAGGCCGATGCCCACCCCGCGCCGGGACGCGGTGCGGAGGAAGTCCCACGGCACGGCGTCGGCGTAGCGGGCGGCGGTGGTCACGAAGACCCACAGGTCGGCGGCATCCAGCAGGTGCTGGGCGATCTCCCGGTTGCGGTCGAGGACCGAGTCGATGTCGGGCGCGTCGAGCAGCGCCAGGTCAGCCGGCACCGCGTCGGACGCCACGAGCTGCAGCTGGTCGGCGCCCTCCACGGCGTGCCCGGGAGCGCTGCGCACCCGGGCCAGCGATCCCAGCACCCGGTCGTCGTCGAACCAGCGGGCGGCGGAGGGGTGGTGGATCAGGACCGGGGACCGGGTGGTGGGCCGAAGCACGCCCGGGACCGTGACCTCGGCGCCCACCACGCTGTTCACCAGCGTCGACTTGCCGGCGCCGGTCGACCCGCCGACCACCGCCAGCACCGGCGCCTCGATGTCGCGCAGACGGGGGATCACGTAGTCGTCGAGCTGGCGCTGGACCTGCTCGGCTGTCGCCCGGGCCTCGTCGACCCGGTCGGTGGCCAGGGGGAGGCGGACGTCGGCCAGCCGGGCACGCAGCGCGTCGGTCGTGGCCAGCATCCCGTCGAAGTCGATGCCGTCCATGATGCTCGCTCCATGCCCACTCCCGGTGGCCGCCGACCGCTCCCGGCCTGATCGGGCCCGGTGCTCGGCCGGCGTCGGGACGACCCCGATGGACGCGAAGCGCCACCTCGGAGCGACAGAGCGGCGAGTCGAGGCTTCGACCGGCCGTCGCCGACAGGCCTCTGCCGGGGGAGGGCGACGACGAACCGGCTGGTCGCGTGCGGACCTCTGTGGTGCCCACGACCTCCCGCCCGGTGACGGACGGTTGCCGACGTCGGCGGCTTGTCGCTCCGAGGTGGCGCAACGGAGGTGTGCACGCTCGCAGAGGGCCGGCGCCCCCGGTTCCTGTCGGTGCCCCCGGCGAGCATGGGCCCATGACCGATGAGGCGTTCTCGGCTCGCTTCCGTGACGGGCGTGGGCACCCCCTGTTCGACCCCAGCGGGCTGTGGGGCGTCGAGCTCCGCTACGTGCTCTGCGACCTGATCGCCGGTGCCGCTGGAGCGACGTGCACGGTGGGCGAGCTGGTCGAGGCGGTCGAGCGATGCGGGTTCCGGCTCGCCGGGCGCCCGAGCAAGGAGATCTCCGATGCGCTCCGGACGGAGGTCGCTCGGGGGCGGGTCGTCCGGGTGGGTCGGGGCCGCTACCGGGTGGGCTCGATCCCAGGGTCGACCCGCCGGCGCATCCGCAAGGTGGCCCGCCATCGCATCGCCCTGGCCGGGAGTTGGCCCCGCGAGAGGGTGGCCGGTTCACTTGACCCGTGACCGATCCCGTCGTCGAGGCCGAGCGCCGCCGCACGTTCGCCATCATCAGCCACCCCGACGCGGGCAAGACGACGCTCACCGAGAAGTTCCTCCTCTACGGCGGCGCGGTCCAGGATGCCGGCCAGGTCAAGGCCCGGGGCGAGCGGCGGAAGGTCCGGTCCGACTGGATGGAGATGGAGCAGGAGCGCGGCATCTCCATCACGTCCACGGTCCTCCAGTTCCCGTACCGGCAGCGGGTGCTCAACCTGCTCGACACCCCTGGCCACCGCGACTTCTCCGAGGACACCTACCGGGTGCTCGCGGCGGCTGACGCCGCCATCATGGTCCTCGACGCCAGCTCGGGCATCGAGCCCCAGACGCTCAAGCTGTTCGAGGTGTGCCGGGAGCGGCGGATCCCGCTGCTGACGTTCATCAACAAGTGGGACCGGCCCGGCAAGGAGGCCCTGGAGCTCACCGACGAGATCGAGTCGACGCTCGGCCTCGCCACCATGCCGATCACCTGGCCCGTCGGGATCGCCGGTGACTTCCGGGGCCTGATCGACCGTCGCAGCGGCGACTACATCCGGTTCTCCCGCACGGCTCGGGGCGCCACCGCGGCGGGGGAGGAGGTCCTCGACGCGGCCGCGGCCGAGGAGGTCGACGGCGAGAGCTACCGGGCGGCGGTCGAGCAGGTCGAGCTGCTCGAGGCCGTCGGCTCCGACTTCGACCAGGAGCTGTTCGAGATGGCCGAGGCCACACCCGTCTTCTTCGGCTCCGCGCTCACCAACTACGGCGTCCGGCTGCTGCTCGACGCCGTCGCCGACCTCGCCCCGTCGCCCCGGCCGCGCGCCGACGCCCAGGGAGAGCGCCGCCAGCTGGCCGCCCCGTTCAGCGGCTTCGCGTTCAAGGTCCAGGCCAACATGGACCCCAGCCACCGCGACCGCATCGCGTTCGTGCGCGTGTGCTCGGGCCGTTTCGAGCGGGGCATGGTCGTCACCCACGCCCGCACCGGCAAGCCGTTCAGCACCAAGTACGCCCACTCGGTGTTCGGCCAGGACCGCGAGACCCTCGACGAGGCCTTCCCCGGCGACGTCATCGGTCTCGTCAACGCCACCGAGGTGCGGGTGGGGGACACGCTCTACCTCGAGAAGCCGGTCGAGTTCCCCGGGATCCCCGCCTTCGCCCCCGAGCTGTTCGCCATCGCTCGACCCAAGGACGTCGGCCGGTTCAAGCAGTTCCGCAAGGGCATCGCCCAGCTCGACGAGGAGGGCGTGGTGCAGGTCCTGCGGGACCGGGAGCTCGGCGACCAGGAGCCCATGCTCGCCGCCGTCGGCCAGATGCAGTTCGAGGTCGCGTCGGCCCGGCTCGCGGACGAGTTCGGCTCGCCCGCCGAGATCTCCATGACCCGCTACTCCATCGCCCGGGTCACCGACGAGACCACCATGGTGAACCTGCGGGGCATGAGCGGCGTGCGGGTGCTCGAGCGCTCCGACGGCACGCTGCTGGCCCTGTTCGAGTCGGTGTACTGGCTGCAGCGGATCGAATCGGACCACCCGGACTGGATGCTGGAACCGCTCGTGGCCGAGGGCATGGCGGGCTAGACACGGGCTAGACACAGGACGTGGCCAACGACGAGGACGACGTCGGCGGCCGACCCCTCCGTGGCGTGGTCGAGGTGGAGTGGGACGGCTGGGAGGAGGAGCGGCCCCGCTCCAAGGCGCCGTGGGTCATCGGCGGCCTGCTGCTGGTGGCGGTCCTGGCGGTGGGCGGTCTGAGCTGGTGGGCGGCGGGCTCCGATGCCGAGCTCGACCCCGACCTGGCCGAGGCGCTCGACGACACGGTGCCCGACGAGCCGGCCTCCTCCGGCGCACCGACGCTCGAGGAGCTCCGGGGATCGATCCCCGAAGGCCTCGACGGCTGCGTCCCGCCTCCGGACCGG
>CAZCJT010000199.1:0-5315 GCA_964498565.1 uncultured Acidimicrobiaceae bacterium | reverse complement strand
GACCAGCAGGTAGGCGTGCACGGGTCGGGTGGCAGCCGCCTGCAGCGCGGCCACGGCCGGGCCCTGGCCCACGACGTCGTGCCACAGGTCGGCCCGCTCGACCAGGGTGCGGAGGTCGGCGATGTCGCTCACCGCCCCATCCTGGCCGACGACCCCACCCCCCGTTCCCTCCGCGGCGATCGACCGCATCTGGTCGTTCGGCGCAGCGGGAACGGTGCTTCCTGCTCAGGCGGCGAGGTCGGGGAGGCGGCCGACGACGGCAGCCCAGACGTCCGCCTCGATCTGGTCCGGCGTCCCGGTGGCGTCGACGACGGCCCACCGGTCGGGGTCGGCCGACGCCTGGGCCAGGAAGCCCTGCCGCACGCGCTCGTGGAAGGCGATCGCCTCGGACTCGAGGCGATCGGGCGCTTCGTGGGCCACCCGGCTCCGGGCCACCTCGACGGGCAGGTCGAGCAGGACGACGACGTCGGCGAGCAGGCCGTCGGTGGCCCACCGGTTGAGGAGCTCCACGCCGGCAGGATCGAGGCCCCGACCGTGCCCCTGGTAGGCGATCGAGGAGTGGAAGTAGCGGTCGGTCACCACGTGGCGACCCGCCTCCAGCGCCGGGCGGATGACGGTGGCCACGTGCTGGGCCCGGTCGGCCGCCATCAGCAAGGCCTCGGCGCGGGGGTGGATCGCACCGGTCTCGGGATCCAGGAAGTGGGTGCGGATGGCAGCGCCGAGCGGGGTGCCGCCGGGCTCACGGGTGCGGAGCGCGTCGAGGCGCCGGGCGATGCGGTCGGTCTGGGTGGACTTCCCGGCTGCGTCGCCGCCCTCGAAGGCGAGGAACCGACCTCTCACCCGTCGACCTGGTGCTCGACGCTGCCCCGCTCGCCCTTGCCTGCCCCACGCCCCACGCCCGGCAGCGCGACCACGAGGTCCTTGCGGGCGGCATCCAGCATGGAGTGGGCGGCGATGACCCCGGCCACCAGGATGATCGCCGACGCCATCCACAGGGTGAGGCGCACGCCGGGCACCGCGATGGCGACGCCGGCCACGGCGACGTGCCCGTCCTCGAAGAAGCGATCGGAGAGCTGGCCGAAGAGCTCGGACAGGAACGGGCCGACGGCGAACGCCACCAGCACGCAGAGCCGGACCAACGTGTACAGGGCCGAGAAGATGCGGCCCCGCAGCTCGTCGGCGACGTGCTGGTGCAGCATGGTGAACCCGAGGACGTAGACGCACCCGGCGCAGATGCCGAGGACGAAGACGAACGCGCAGGCCAGCTCGAGGACCGACATCGACGCCGCGGTGCCCAGCGAGATGCCGGCGACGAAGACGGCCACGACGAAGACCCACTCCTTCGGCAGCCGCTTCTGGAAGACCGAGATGGCGATGACGCCGCCGGCCACCCCGAGGCCGAGGGCGAAGATGAGGATCCCGAACCCGGCCTGGCCGGCACCGACCACCTGCTCGGCGAACACCGGTCCGAGGGGCACCAGCATCCCGCCGCCGATGAGGCCGGTGGCGAGGCCGAGGTTCACCGCTCTGACCACCGGGTTCAGGAAGACGAACTGCCAGCCCTCGCGCAGCTCCCGCCACGCCGACCCGAGGTCGATCCGCGGCCTCCCGCTGGACCGGTCCTCCTTGCGGCGGCTGGGCAGGGGCAGCGACCAGATCATCACGGCCGAGAGGAGGAAGGTGCCGGCGTCGAAGTAGAAGGCCAGGCCCTCCTGCGTGCCGCGCACGACGCTGAGCAGCTCGAAGTCGCCGATCGCCTCGGAGAACCGGGCGAGGAGCGAGAACAGGCCGGCGGCGACCGGGATGGTGCCGTAGGCGGCGGCCAGGGACAGCGAGTTGGCCGTCGTGAGGTGGTCGGCCGGCACGAGGTGGGGGACGGAGGCCTCCTTCGCCGGTGCCCACAAGAGGGTGAAGACCTCCATGACCAGCGAGGCGACGATGAGGCCGGGGACCGTGTCGACGAAGGGTAGTGACGCCAGCACCAGCGCACGCCCGACATCGCACATCACCATGAGGCGCTTGCGGTCGAAGCGATCGGCGAACACACCGGCGGCCGGGCCGAGGAAGAAGCCGGGCACGATGCGGGCCGACATGACGAGGCCCACCGCGGCCTCGGGACGGTCGCTGATCCGGGTGGCGAGCGCGGCGATGGCCAGGAAGCCGAGCCAGTCGCCGGTGGCCGAGACCACCTGGGTCAGCCACAGGCGGAAGAAGGCGGTGGAGCCGAAGAGGCGGACGTGGGCGCGGGTGCCGTCGCGCTCGGCGAGCGCCTCCATCGCGAGGGTCGGCACCTCGGCCACGGGCGGCGGCGTCGGTCGGCCGTCGGGTGACTCCGCCATCGGGGAGACGTTAGAGAACCGTCGAGGTCCAGGGGCCGATGCGCATCTCCCGATGGTGCGGCTCAGGTGGCCTTCTTGCCGGCGGCCTTCTTGGTGGTGGCCCGCTTGGCGGCCGTGGCCTTCTTCGTCCGGCTTGCCGGCGCCGCCTTCTTGCGGGTGCCGGCCTTCTTCTTGGGCGGGTTCGTCTCCCGCCGGATCTGCAGCAGCTCGGCGGCCCGCTCGATGGTGATCTCCTCGACGAGGTCGCCCTTGCGGAGGCTGGCGTTGGTCTCGCCGTCGGTGACGTAGGGGCCGAACCGGCCCTCCTTCACCACGACCGGCTGCTCGCTGACCGGGTCCATGCCGAGCTCGCGCAGCGGCGGCTTCGGCGCCGCCTGGCCGCGCCGGCGCTTGGGCTCGGCGAACAGCGCCTTGGCCCGGGCCATGTCGACGGTGAAGAGCTCGTCCTCGGACTCGAGGCTCCGGGCGTCGGCGCCCTTGTCCTCGCCCTTGCAGATGTAGGGCCCGTACCGGCCGTTCTTGGCCAGGATCGGCAGGCCGGTCTCCTCGTCGGTGCCCACGAGGCGCGGCAGCGAGAGCAGGCGGAGGGCGTCGTCGAGGGTGACGTCCTCGGGCTTCATGTCCTTGAGGAGCGACTCCATCTTCGGCTTCTCGTCCGGCGGGAGCGTGTCCTGGTCGCCGAGCTGGACGTATGGCCCGAAGCGGCCGCTCTTCACGTACACCGGCAGACCCGATTCGGGGTCGTCGCCGATCGGCACGTCGCCCTTCGGCGCGGCGAGCAGCTCGAGGGCCTTGTCGAGGGTGAGCTCGTCGGGTGGGAGGCCCTCGGGGATCGATGCGGTGTCGTCCTCGCCCCGCTTGACGTAGGGGCCGTAGCGACCGGGCTTGGCCACCACCATCTCGCCGTTCTCGTCCATGCCGAGCGGGAAGGTGTTCACCTCGGCCGCGTCGACCTTCTCGAGCGCCTCGTCGACCACGACCGAGAGGCCCTTGCGACCGCTGGCCCCGTCGGCGGCACCGTCGTCGCCGAACCAGAACCGCTTGAGGTACGGGACCCGGTCCTCTCGGCCGACGGCGATGAGGTCGAGATCGTCCTCCATCTTCGCCGTGAACTCGTAGTCGACGTACTCGCCGAACTGGCGCTCGAGGACGTTGACGACGGCGAACGCGGTCCAGGTCGGCACCAGCGCCGTGCCCTTCTTGAACACGTAGCCGCGGTCCTGGATGGTGGTCATGATCGAGGCGTAGGTGGAGGGACGCCCGATGCCGAGCTCCTCCATGCGCTTCACCAGGGAGGCCTCGGTGTAGCGGGCCGGCGGGCTGGTGGTGTGGCCGTCGGCGGTGAGCGCCGGCGCGGGCAGGGCATCGCCCTCGGCCACCGCGGGCAGCACCGACTCTGCGTCGTCGCGCTCGGCGGCATCGTCGTCGGTGTCCTCGACGTAGGCCTTGAGGTAGCCGGGGAAGGTGATGACCCGGCCCGAGGCACCGAAGGTGCACTCGTTGGCCGGCTGGTCACCGTCGGCCCGGGCCTCGGCCACGATGCGCATCGAGATGGTGCGACCGACGGCGTCCTCCATCTGGGAGGCGACGGTGCGCTTCCAGATGAGGTCGTAGAGGGCGAGCTCGTCCTTGCGCAGCTCGCCTTGCACCTGGTCGGGCGTGCGGAAGACCTCGCCGGCGGGACGGATGGCCTCGTGGGCCTCCTGCGCGTTCTTGGACTTGCTGGCGTAGGTGCGGGGCTCGGCCGGCACGTACTCGGGGCCGTACAGCTCACGGACCTGCGTGCGCGCCGCGTCGAGCGCGGTCTGCGACAGCGTGGTGCTGTCGGTTCGCATGTAGGTGATGTAGCCCTTCTCGTACAGGCCCTGGGCGATGCGCATCACCTGGTTGGCCGACATGCGCAGCTTGCGCCCGCCCTCCTGCTGGAGCGTGGAGGTCATGAACGGCGGCTTGGGCCGGCTGCGCCACGGCTTCTCCTCGATGGAGCGGACCGTGTACGGCTGGTCGTCGAGCCGGGTGCGGAGGCTGGTGGCGGTGGGCTCGTCGACGACGGCGACGTCGTCACGGCCGACCTGCCCGTCCTGGCCGAAGTCCCGCCCCGTGGCCACCCGGCGGCCGTCGAGCGCGACGAGGCGGGCCGTGAAGGCGGGATCGGTGGGGAAGGCGGCCGTCAGGTCCCAGTAGTCGGCGGCGACGAAGGCGATGCGCTCGCGCTCCCGCTCGACCACGAGGCGCACGGCGGGGCTCTGCACGCGCCCGGCCGACAGGCCGCGGTTCACCTTGCGCCACATGATCTGGCTGACCGGGTAGCCGTACAGGCGGTCGACGATGCGGCGGGTCTCCTGGGCGTCGACCCGGCGGTAGTCGATGTCACGCGAGTTCTCGACCGCGTGCTCGATGGCGGAGCGGGTGATCTCGTGGAACACCATGCGCTTCACCGGGACCTTCGGCTTCAGCACCTCCTTGAGGTGCCAGGCGATGGCCTCGCCCTCCCGATCCTCATCCGTGGCGAGGTAGAGCTCGTCGGCGTCCTTCAGCAGCGCCTTCAGGCGCTTGATGACGTCCTTCTTGTTGGGGTTGACCTCGTACTCGGTCTGGAAGTCGGCGTCGACGTCGATCGAGAGGCCCTTGGAGGGCAGGTCCCGGATGTGCCCCACGGAGGCTTCGACGATGTAGTCGTTCCCCAGGAACTGGCTGATCGTCTTGGCCTTGGCGGGGGACTCGACGATGACGAGCGGCTTGGACACGGCAGCAGGGTATGAACGGCGTCTCTCGGCGTGTCAAGGCGCCGGTACCGTGCCGGCGGTGGTCCACCTGCTCGGCTTCGTGCACCGGCTGGCCGACGACCAAGCCACCCGGGACCGCTTCCGCCTGGCCCCGGCGGCGGTGCTGGACGCCGAGGTCGACGACGCCGGGGCCATCACGGGCGAGGACGTCGACGCCGTCGCCCAGGTGCTCCGAGCCCGCGTGCCGGCC
>CAZCJT010000198.1:0-5335 GCA_964498565.1 uncultured Acidimicrobiaceae bacterium | reverse complement strand
GCAGCAGCGACCCCGACGACGGCCAGGCCCATGACCACCTCGAACGAGCGCACCACCGTGCCGTCCAGAGACGCGAGGAACCCGGCACTGCCGAGCGCCACGGGCATGGTGAGCGCGTCGGCGAGGACCACGCCCCCCGCGCCGGCCAGCGCGGCGCGCCGACCTCGCTCCGCACCGAGCCCGAACAGGGTGAGGGCGACGGGGCCGATGGGGGCGACCAGAGCGAGTCCGGTGAGGAATCCGATGACGAGGGCCATGGACGTCAGGATGGCGGCGATCCGTGCGCAGTGCTTGCTGAACCTACGGCGGATACCGGCATGAGTCCGTAGGATCTCCGGTGATGGACGCCATCGACCGAAAGATCATCAGCCTGCTCGTTGTCGACGGCCGCCTGTCGGTCACGGAGCTGGCCGACGAGGTCCACCTCAGCCTCTCGGCGGCGTCGCAGCGGCTGCGCCGGCTGCGGGAGTCCGGTGCCATCGAGCGCTTCACGATCCGGATCGACAGCGAGGCGGTGGGCCGCCCGATCGACGCCCTGGTCGACCTGCAGCTGACCCCCGGGGCGCCGTGGTCGGGCATCGACGACGCGCTGCGGGAGAACCCCGAGGTGGTCGACGCCGTCCACGTGACCGGCGGGTTCGACTACCAGATCCGGGTCCGGACCCGCACCATCGGGGAGCTGGACCAGCTCCTGCAGGGGTTCAAGGAGCGCCTCGGCGTGCGGGAGACCTCCACTCGGGTCGTGCTCCACACCGTGGAGGGCTTCCCGCGCGAGCCGGCGGTCTGAGCCACGACAACTGGAAACGGGTGTGACCAGCAGTACCATCCGGATGGTGTCGAAGGAAGCGACCACCCGCACGCCGTCGCGCTGGAACGGTCTCTCCACCGAGGAGCGCCAGCGCGAGCGCCGCACCCTGCTGATCGAGGCGGCCTACGAGCTGCTGGCGACCGAGGGCATCGCAGGGACCACGGTGCGGGCGGTGTGCGCCCACGCCCGGCTCAACCCTCGGTACTTCTACGAGAGCTTCACCGACCTCGACGAGCTGCTGGTCGCCGTCTACGACGACATCTACCGCCAGCTCCAGCGTCGCTCGGCTGCTGCGGTGGCGGCCGCCGACGATGACGCCGCCGCCATGCGGGCCTCGGTCGAGGCCACGGTCCGCTTCATCGACGAGGACCGCCGGCGGGGCCGCATCCTCTACAGCGAGGCACTCGGCAACGAGGCGCTCAACCTGCGCCGCGTCCACACCGGCCAGGCCTTGGTCGAGATGGTGGTGCAGGACAACTCGCGCCGTGACGTCGGCGCCCAGGACGAGCGCATCGGCCGCCTCGGCGCCGCGGTGCTGGTGGGCGGGTTCTCCGAGCTGCTCGTGTCGTGGATCGCCGGCCGCATCGACCTGACCGCCGAGGAGCTCATCGACGACGCCACCGAGGTGTTCCTCGCCGTCTGGGACGCCACCCGCCGCCTCCATGCCCTCCACTGACGCCAGGCCGGGCCGGCGTGGGCGACGCCGTGGGGCGGGTGGGGATCGAACCCACGACCAAGGCATTATGAGTGCCGCGCTCTGACCACTGAGCTACCGCCCCGGACCGGCGACGGTAGTCGGATGCTCAGCCGCCCAGTGCGAGGCCGAGGGCGAGCAGGTTGTTGAACACCACCAGCCCGTAGATGGCCGACATGATGTGGATGCCGGTCTGCTTCTCGTACAGGACGTACACGACGGCCAGCTTGACGACGAGCAGGGCGACCATGGCCAGCTGCAGGCCGCCGTGGTGGATCATCTGCGCGACGACCGGGTTGCCCTCGGCCTTGGTGGAGAAGTTGGCCAGGATGATCCACGTGGTGGCCACGTCTGCCACCTGCAGGCCGGCGAGGAGCTGGTAGCGGCCGGCGCGACGCGGGGTCGCGAGCTCGGCCCGGGCCGGGGCGGACGACGTGAGGAGGCTGGGGGCTGCGCTGGTCATGCTCCCTCCCTACCGGCGGTCGGGGCGCCCGATCGGTCAGCAACCAGTCGAGATCACCGGAAACGGACGCCCTCGGCGTGCCGGCCGCATGAGGGCGCCCCGTCCCTGCTCTCACCGTGCCGAGCGGTCCACGGATCGTGACCGCGGCATGGGCCGTTTGACCTATGCCGTCGACCGACTCAGCAGGCGGTGGTGGTCGAGCCGACCCGGGCGAGGCCGGCGAGATCGCCGTCCCGGTACTCCTCGAAGGTCGGCTCGCGGGGCAGGGCGTAGTAGCCGTGCATGAGCTGGCGGCTGTCGGTCACGTGGTCGAGGCCGGCGATGTGGCCGAGCTCGTGCATGAGCGTGGTGGCCACGAGCGGGGTCACCCGCCCGCCGTGGTCGCCGACGAGGCGCTGCGCGTTCAGGTTGACCACGCCGGTCACGAAGCGGACCTGCCCGGTGAGCGGGTCGCGACCGGCGATCGGCAGCGCCCAGGCCGAGGCTCCGTCGTTGGGGTCGGGCGCGGTCATGAACGAGATGGTGACCACGCCGGGGACGTCCCGCCGGGTGTGCTGGTCGGCGGCGCGGTGGGTGGTGGCGCCCACGTGGACCCAGTCCTGGTCCGTCGCGCCGGAGATCTCGTCGAGCGCGTGCTCGAGCATGGCCACGAAGCGGTCCCGCTCCCCCGTCGGGATGCCCTCGGTGTTGGCGACCACGTACACCGGACGGCAGCGCGGCCAGCTGAGTGGCACGCCGGGCTCGGTGCCGTCTGCGGCGAGGAAGCCATAGGAGCCCTCGGGCGCGGTGGGCGCCGGCTGGGCCGGGCCCCGGAAGTCCTCGGTCCCGAAGGGACCGGCACCGACCTTGCCGCCGTACTCCACCGAGTCGGAGAAGTACAGCATCAGGTGGCCGCGGGGCATGCCGGCCCGCAGCTGGGCCAGCCAGTACCCGCGGCCCTCCGGCTCGGCCTCGCGGCCGAGGACGTTGCGGTACACGAGCTCGACGAAGGGCTCGTCGGCGAGGACGCCGTAGCGCTGGCGGAACTCGGCCGAGCGGGCGAACTCCTCGGCCACCGAGCCGATCGGGTACCGGCCGTAGCGGGCCTGGTTGATCCAGTAGACGATGCCGTCGCCGTCGGGCTCGCGCAGGAAGAACGCCCGGTAGAGGCGGTAGACCGTCCCGTCGAAGCCGTCGGGGGACCCGTCGTAGACGACGTCGCCGGCCCGCTGCCCGTCCTGTGCGCCGGCGGCGGTGGCCACCGCTGCGGTGCCGAGGGGCGCGGACAGGGACGCGACGGCGACGAGCGCGACCACGAGCCGGGCCGTGCGGCCGGGACGAGGGGCACGGTGGACGGCGTGCACGGTGGAAGCATGCCCGATGGCCCGCCGGGTTGGGTGGTCGGACGACTTCCTGGCTCCCTGGTCTGCCGTGTCCGCCCGCGGGGTACGGCTGCCGCCAGGTGGGGCACACCGAGCAGGAGGCGCCATGCCAACGACCCCGACCACCACGCCGTCGACCCCGGTCGCTGACCTCGACATCGACCTGACCGATCCCGTGGCGCTCGACGAGCTGCTGGCCTCCCGCCACGCTCGGCGGTTCTCGGAGGAGCACATCGTCGAGTGGCTCCGCACCTCGGGCGGCACCCTGGCGGAGCGGATCCATGGAGAAGGCCGCGGCCGATCTCATCGAGGGTCGCACGCCGGACGACGGCTGAACGCCACCACCTGACGTGCGCGGACGGCGAGCCGGCCCCCCGGGGGCCAGCTCGTCCGCTCCGAGGCGGGATCGCTCACGACGTGAGCCACTCCATGGGGCTGGGCGGGGCAGGCACGTCGAGGGGCGCCGGGTCGTCGCCGGTCAGGCCGGCCAGGCCGTGGAGGCCCTCGCACGTCCTGCCGCAGCCCCGGGTGTCGAGGGCCCGCTTGCGCCGGCGTGCCTCGGCGCTGGTCTCGTACAGGGTCACGGTGAACAGGTCGCAGCGGGCGAGCAGCGCGAACGGGCCGTCGCCCACGACGTAGACGGCGTCGGGCCAGCTGCACTCGGCCAGCGACTGGTAGCCACGGTGCGTGCGCCCGCAGCGATGTGGGATCTCGATGTGCACGGCATTCCTCCGATCGCCGCCCCGGCGGTGCGCGCCGCGGTCGCCGGATCGTTCGCCATCCCGCCCCCAATCCCCTACTGAGCGTGCGGACATGGCGCGCGCAGCGGCAGCCCGGGGAACGCGCACGAGCCGGTCAGAGAGACCGGCTCGATGCGGTGCTGTGGGCTCCGGGGGTGGGGATCGAACCCACGACAACACGATTAACAGTCGCGTGCTCTGCCAGCTGAGCTACCCCGGAAGGGAGCGCCGACGATAGCAACTGCCCCCCGGACCGGAGAACATCGAGGGTCAGGACTCCAGGTAGTCGCGGAGCTTCTGGGAGCGGTGCGGGTGGCGCAGCTTGGCCAGCGTCTTGGACTCGATCTGGCGGATCCGCTCCCGCGTGACGCCGAACTCCTGGCCGACCTGCTCGAGGGTCCGGGCCTGGCCGTCCTCGAGTCCGAAGCGGAGCCGCATGACGGCCTGCTCCCGCTCGTTCAGCTCCTCGAGCGCCTCGAGCACCGCCTGGTTGAGCAGCGTCTTGGTGGCGGCCTCGGCGGGCGCATCGGCGTTCACGTCGCCGATGAAGTCGGCGAGGTTGGAGTCGTCCTCCTCGCCCACCGGGGAGTCCAGCGACAGCGGATCCATGGAGATCTGCATGATCTCCCGGACCCGCTCGGGCGACAGGTCGGCTCGCTCGGCGAGCTCGTCGACGGTGGGCTCGCGCTCGAGCTCCATGAGCATGGACCGCTGGATGCGGTGGACCTTGTTGATCGATTCCACCATGTGCACCGGGATGCGGATGGTGCGGGCCTGGTCGGCGATCGCCCGGGTGATGGCCTGGCGGATCCACCACGTGGCGTAGGTGGAGAACTTGAAGCCCTTCGTGTAGTCGAACTTCTGGACGGCCCGCATGAGGCCGAGGTTGCCCTCCTGGATGAGGTCGAGGAGCTGCATACCCCGGCCGACGTAGCGCTTGGCGATCGACACGACCAGGCGGAGGTTGGCCTGGATGAGCTCGTCGGTGGCCCGGTCGCCGTCCTTGGCGGCCCGCTGCAGCTTGCGCCGCTCCTCGAAGGGCAGCGTCTCGAGCCCGCCGCCCGCGGCGAGGTCGGCCAGGCGGCTGGCGGCGATGGCGCCGGCCTCGATGCGCTTGGCGATGGAGACCTCCTCGGCCCCGTTGAGCAGCGGGACCCGTCCGATCTCGCGCAGGTAGAGCCGGACGGAGTCGCTGCTGCCGCCGGCGGGCGGCTTTACCGCCTTGAGGTTCCGCGACGCGACCCGGCGGCGCCGGGCCCGCGCCACCTC
>CAZCJT010000197.1:0-5359 GCA_964498565.1 uncultured Acidimicrobiaceae bacterium | reverse complement strand
GTCGGTGCCGCGCTCGGCGGTCGCCTGGCCGGGCGACCGGTCGCCGCGTTCGTCGGGATCGAGGTCGGGCTCGCCATGGTCGGTGCCGCCGCCGCGCCGGCGCTCTACTGGTCGTGGGCGTCGCTCGACACGTTCTGGGGTCCGCTCCTGCTCGTCGCCTTCGCCATCGGCGCGTGCATCGGCGCCGAGATGCCCCTGCTCGCCGCGCTCAACGACCAGCTGGCCCGCCAGCGGGCCGCTTCGGTGGTGGCCAAGCTGACCGCCGCCGACTACCTCGGTGCCTTCGCCGGTGCGATCGCCTTCGCATTCGCGGTCCGGCCCCTCCTCGGCCTGGTGGGCGGCACCATGGCGATCGCCGCCGTGAACCTGGTGCTGGCCGCCGCGATCCCGGTGGTCATGGGCGTGCCGTTGCGGCAGGGCGCCGTCGTGGTGCCGGCTGCCGTCGTCCTGGCGGCCATGGCCGTCGCCGCGCCGTCCGTGGTGGACGACGGTCGCCAGGCGCTGTTCCGCGACCCGATCCTCGCCGTCGACGACCGGGGACCGGCCGACATCGTCGTCACCGAGCGCCAGCACCGCGACGGACGTCGGGACACCCGCCTGTTCCTGGACGGCGACCTCCAGCTGTCGAGCGTGGACTCGTACCGCTACCACGAGGCGCTGGTGCACCCGGCCGTCGCCGCCGCTCCCGACCGGCCCCTCGACGTGCTGGTGCTGGGCGGCGGCGACTGCGCGGCCGTCACCGAGGTGCTGCGCCACGATCGGGTGGCGTCGGTGACGCTGGTCGAGATCGACCCCCGCGTGACCGAGGCGGTGCGGGCCACCGACGGCTTCTCCGAGCTCTCGGCCGGCTGCGGTGACCCCCGCGCCGAGCTGGTGACCGCCGACGCCTTCGACTGGGTCCGCCGCACCGATCGCCGCTTCGACGTGCTCGTCGCCGACTTCCCCGACCCCGACACCGCCTCCCTCGGCCGTCTCTACAGCGTGGAGCTGTTCGTGGCCGCCCGGTCCGTCGTCGCCGCCGACGGTGCGGCCACGGTGCAGTGCGGCTCACCGTGGTTCGCGCCGGCCGCCTTCTGGACCTGCGAGGCCACGCTGGCCGAGGCGGGCTGGTCGTCGACGCCGTACCTGGCCGACGTCCCGTCGTTCGGCACGTGGGGCTTCCACCTCGCCGTGCCCGACGGCCCGGCGCCCCGCGTGGCGGCCACGGAGGCCCCCGGCACCCGCTACTGGGACGGCGCGGTGGCCACCGCGTCGATGGTGCTGCCACCGGACCTGCTCGTCGACCGCGACCAGGAGCCGTCGACGGTCCTCGACCCCCGCATCGTCGACGCGCACCAGCGCGCCTGGTTCGACTACTGAGCGGCGGCCCCGTCCACGGCCTCGTGCACGGCCCGGGCGACCTCGGCGGCCGAGGCGCCCGGGCCGAGGATGGCGGCAACGCCGGCGTCGCGGAGCGGCTGCACATCGGCTTCAGGGATGATGCCGCCGACGATGACGGGGATGTCCAGGCCGGCGTCGCGCAGGGCCTCGACCATGCGGGGGGCCAGCGTCATGTGGCTGGCGTTGTGGAGCGAGAGGCCGACGGCGTCGGCGTCCTCCTGGATGGCAGCGGCCACCACCATGTCGGTGGTCTGGCGCAGCCCGAGGTAGATCACCTCGATGCCGGCGTCGCGGAGCATCCGGGTGACGACGCGGAGGCCACGGTCGTGACCGTCGAGGCCGAGCTTGGCCAGCACGATGCGGATCTGGGGTTGGGGCACTAGATCACCGGCCGCTCGACGTAGCGGCCGAACTCCGACTCGAGCGCGCCGACGACCTCCTCGAGGGTGGCGTAGGCCTGCACGGCATCGATGAGGGCGGGCATGACGTTGGTGCCGGCGTCGGCGGCGACGGCCCGCACCCGGGTGAGGGCCGCGGCCACCACCGCGTCGTCACGGTCCTGCTTGACCGTGGCCAGGCGCTTGCGCTGGAGGTCCTCGACCGCGGGGTCGATGCGGAGCAGGTTCTGCTCGGAGTCCTCGTTGCCCTCGGTGAAGGCGTTGACGCCGACGATGATGCGCTGGCCGGCGTTGACCTCGCGCTGGAACCGGTAGGAGGCTTCGGCGATCTCGGACACGAAGTAGCCGTCCTCGATGCCGGCGTAGACGCCCTCGAGGATCGAGCCGTCGCCGAGGCGGTCGAGGTGGGCGAAGACCTCCTCGGCCTGGCGCTCCATCTCGTCGGTCATCCACTCGACGTAGGGCGCCCCGCCGAGGGGATCGGCCACGTTGGTCACCCCGGTCTCGTGGGCCACGATCTGCTGGGTGCGCAGGGCGATGCGGGCCGCCTCCTCGGTGGGCAGGGCCAGCGCCTCGTCGTAGGAGTCGGTGTGCAGGGACTGGGTGCCGCCGAGGGCCGCCGCCAGGGCCTGGAGCGCGACCCGGGCGATGTTGTTGCGGGGCTGCTGCGCCGTGAGCGAGACGCCGGCGGTCTGGGTGTGGAACCGAAGCATGTGGCTCCGCGGGTTCTTCGCGCCGTACCGGTCCCGCATCCACCGGGCCCAGATGCGGCGAGCGGCCCGGAACTTGCCGATCTCCTCGAAGAAGTCGGAGTGGGCGTTGAAGAAGAACGAGAGGCGGGGGGCGAAGGTGTCGACGTCCAGGCCGGCGGCCATGGCGGCCTCCACGTAGGCGAAGCCGTTGGCGATCGTGAACGCCAGCTCCTGCGCGGCCGTCGAGCCCGCCTCACGGATGTGGTAGCCGGAGACCGACACCGGGTGCCAGCGGGGCATCTCGGCGGCGGTGAACGACATGAGGTCGGTGATCAGGCGCACCGAGGGCCGGGGCGGGAAGATGTACTCCTTCTGGGCCTGGTACTCCTTCAAGATGTCGTTCTGGATGGTGCCCGACAGCGCCGCCCGCTCGACGCCGGTCTTCTCGGCCACGGCGATGTACATGGCCATGACGATGGGCGCCGGCCCGTTGATGGTCATCGACGTGGAGACCTTCGACAGGTCGATGTCGGCGAACAGGTCCTCCATGTCGGCGAGGGTGTCCACGGCCACGCCGGCCCGGCCCACCTCGCCCAGCGCCCACTCGCTGTCGGAGTCGCGGCCCATCAGCGTGGGCATGTCGAACGCCGTCGACAGGCCCGTGCCGCCGTTGCGCAGGATCTCCTTGAACCGGACGTTGGTGTCCTCGGCGGTGCCGAACCCGGCGAACATGCGCATCGTCCACAGCCGCGACCGGTACATCGGGGCGTGGATGCCGCGGGTGTAGGGGTGCTGGCCGGGGAAGGGCCCGTCGCCGTAGACCGGTTCCACCTCGACGCCCGACATGGTCGAGAACGGCACCTCGCGGAGGCGGGCCTGGTCGTAGGCGGCCTGCCAGGCAGCGCGGTACTCGTCGCCTGCAGTGGTGTGGTCGCTCATCGAAGGTCCCCTCGGTTGCTCGGCGGCCAGCCTACGGGGACCGACCTCCCGCTCCGGTGGTCACGATCCGACCGCATCCGGTCGCTTCCGGACCAGCGAACGGGGTGCTGGCCCCGGGTCACGGGGTGACGATGGGGAAGATGCGGGCGAAGGTGTCGACCGCGGCGGCGATGGCCCGGAGCGCGCCGTGGTCGCCGTCGACGGCGAGGCGTCCGTCGGCGTTGGCCGAGTCGACGTCGAGGACGCCGTCGACCAGCGCGACCAGGACCGCGGCGGTCGTGGTGACTCGGGCATCGGCGCCGGGCGCGGTGCGGTCCGGGGAGTGGAACAGCGTCCGATTGGAGATGCCGACCACGTGGACCTCATCGCGGTCGGTCAGGGTCCACTCGACCGTGCAGGCCACGCCGGCCAGGGCATCGGGACGGAGGCGGACGCCGAGGGCATCGAAGAGCATCGTCGTCGTCATGCCCGCCGCGAACCCGCCGAGCGACGCGGTGCCGAGGTCGAACGTGCCGCTGCGCAGCTCCTGGGCGCCGGTCAGGTAGAAGTTCCGCCACGGCGCGGACTCGCTGGCGAACCCGAGCTGCTGGAGGACGTCGGCCTGCAGCTCCCGGGCCTCGGTGAGGTCCGGCTCGGCGAAGACGACAGCGTTCAGCACCTGGGCCAACCAGCGCAGCTCCTCGTGCGAGGGATCGGCGCCCAGGACGGTCTGGGCCCGGTCGAGGACGGCATCGACACCGCCCATCCACTCCACGGTGCGGGTCGCCGACTCGACCGGCGGGAGGGGGTGGAGGTTGGCCGGGTTGCCGTCGAACCACCCGAGGTAGCGCTGGTACACGGCCTTCACGTTGTGGTTGACGGTGCCGTAATAGCCGCGGACGTGGTGCTGACCGGCCAGCTCGGGTAGGTCGGCGAAGGAATCGGCATCGAGGTGCTCGGCGATCTCGGTGGCGGTGAGGCCATGGTTGGCCAGGCGCATCGTCTGGTCGTGCAGCCACCGGTAGAGGTCACGCTGCTGGACCAGGAACGCCCGGACGTCGTCGGTGCCGAAGCGGGGCCAGTGGTGGCTGGCGAAGCAGCTGTCGGTGGCGTCGGCGAACAGGTCGATCGACTCGTTCACGTACCGGCTCCACGCCAGGGCGTCCCGGACCTGCGCGCCCCGCAGCGTGTACAGGTTGTGCATGGTGTGCGTGCAGTTCTCCGCCATGCACAGCAGCCGCAGGTCGGGGAAGTGGAAGTTCATCTCGGCCGGGGCCTCGGTGCCCGGGGTCAGCTGGAAGACGATGCGGACGCCGTCGATCACCCGCTCGGTGCCCGTCACGTGGATCTCCTCGGTGGGCGGGATCAGGCCGACGGAGCCGAGCGGCGTGGCCTTCCCGAGGCCGGCATCGACCTGGCCCTCGGGGCCGACCGGCAGGAGGGGGCCGTACATGTACATGGCCCGACGGACCATGGCCGGACCGGCGATCACGTTCTCGCTCACCGCCTCCTCCAGGAAGCCGGCCGGCGCCAGGATCTGGCAGCGCCCGGTGCTGACGTCCTCGATCGACGTCACCCCCGCCACGCCGCCGAAGTGGTCGATGTGGGAGTGCGTGTAGATGACGGCCACGACGGGCCGCCCGCCGAGGTGCTCGTTCGCCAGGCCCAGTCCCGCCGCCGCCGTCTCCGCGCTCGTGAGGGGGTCGATGACGATCCAGCCCGAAGCGCCGGAGATGAAGGTGATGTTGGAGAGGTCGTAGCCCCGCACCTGCCAGACGCCGCCCGTGCCGTCGCCGTCCGGAGCCCGCACCTCGAAGAGCCCGTGCACGCAGTTGAGCCGGGCCTGGCGCCACAGGTCGGGGTGGACGGTGGCCGGGGGCTCGGGCCGCTCGCGCAGGAAGTCGTACCGGCCCGTGTCCCAGATGGCGCGCCCGTCGCGCTCGACGACCCCGGTGGGGTGGGCGGCGATGA
>CAZCJT010000196.1:0-5405 GCA_964498565.1 uncultured Acidimicrobiaceae bacterium | reverse complement strand
TCGAGCTCGGCGTTGACCTCGACGAGCTCGTCGTCGGAGTAGGAGTGCCGTTGGCTGGGGAACGGGAGGGTGACGGTCATCGGAGGGGGCTTCCGGTCGGAGGTGGATGGGGATCGGGGAGGTCGGTAGCGCTCAGGTGGCGCACTCGGACTCGCCGATCTCCTTCACGTAGGGGCCGGTCTCGCCGTAGTCGACGTAGAAGTCGGGCGCAGCCTCGTAGTCGGGGAACACGTCGAGTTCGGCCAGCTCGGCGCCGATGGCCTTGGCCCCGCCGGCGCGGTCCATCCAGGACCGGAAGTCCTCGCCGGCCTGGCGCTCGGCGGCGAAGCGCCGCACCACCCGCACGGCGGCCTCGGGCGCGTTCTTGGCCGGGAGGCGCAGGGCCTTCTCGCCGAAGTGGATCTTCTCCTGGCCGACGTAGCCGCCGAGCAGCATCTGGTAGCCGGGGGCCGAGCGGCCGTTGGCCCGCCGCTCGACGCCGTGGAAGCCGATGTCGGAGATGTGGTGCTGGCCGCAGGAGTTGGTGCAGCCGGAGATGTTGGTCCGGACGCCGCCGACCTCGGCCAGGCCGGCCTCCTCGAGCGCCTCGCCGATGGCGCTGGCCAGGCCACGGGACTGCGTGACGGCCAGGTTGCAGGTGTCGGCGCCGGGGCAGGCCACGACGTCGCGGGACAGCTCGGCGCCGGGCTCGGCCATGCCGATGGCGGACAGGCGGTCGAACAGGATGGGCAGCTGGTCCTCGGTGAGGCCGCGGTAGACCAGGTTCTGGCGGTTGGTGATGCGGACCTCGGCGTCGAGCTCGCGCTGGATGTTCGCCAGGGCCCGGAACTGCTCGGAGGTCACGTCGCCGAGACGGGACCAGGCGTAGGCCGAGACGGTGCCCTTGGCGTTGCCCCGGACGACGTTGGCGTCCTCCCAGGCCTCGTAGGCGCCCCGGCGGCGCAGCATGACGGGGACGCCCTGCCCGACCGGGGTGGGGGCGGTGCCCGAGGCCACGCCGGCGGGGGCGTCGCCCCACTTCTCGACCAGCTCGGGCACGCCACCCGGCCACGACGAGGAGGCCACGAGGAAGGCGCGCTCCTTGAGGATGCGCCCCTGCAGCTCGTCCCAGCCCATCGTGTCGACGAGCCACTTCATGCGGGCCCGGAGCTTGTTGTCACGAAAGCCGTGGTTGTTGAACACCCGCAGGATCGCCTCGATGGTCTCCAGCAGGCGGTGGCGGGGCGTGAAGTCCTCGAGGGCGAGGGCCGGGTGCGGGTTGGCGCCGAGGCCGCCGGCGACGAACACCCGGAAGCCGGCTTCGACGGTGCCGTCCTCGTGCTGGTGCGTGACCGCGATGACCCCGACATCGTTGAACATGGCCTGGCCGCAGTCGGTGGCGCAGCCGGAGAAGTTGATCTTGAACTTCCGGGGGAGGCGCTGCACGAGGGGGTTGCGCAGGAAGTGCTCGTGGGTCGCCTGGGCCCAGGCCGAGATGTCGAGCACCTCGTGAGGGCAGGCGCCGGCGAGGTGGCAGCCCTGGACGTTGCGGTTGGTGTCACCGCACGCCTCCCGGCTCGTCATGCCGACCACGGCCATGTCCCGCATCACGTCGGGGATCTTCTCCAGCTGCACGAAGTGGAACTGGATGTTCTGGCGCGTCGTGATGTGGCCCCAGCCGCGGCTGTAGGTGTCGGCGATGTGGGCCATCATGTCCAGCTGCGCGGGGTTGATCTTGCCGTAGGGGATCTTGACCCGGATCATCTGGTTGGTCCCGCCCTGACGCTGGCCGTAGATGCCGTTGGTCAGGCGGAACACCCGGAAGGCGTCCTCGGCCAGCGAGCCGTCGAGGTAGGCGGCCAGCTGGGTCTCGAACTTGGCGATGTCGGTCGCCTGCTCGGGGTCGAGCACGATCTCGTGGCTCTGCATCGGAACGGGGTCCCCTCGGTCTCCGGAAACCTGACCACATCGGTCAGGTATTGCACGTCGGCAGTGTGTCAAACCTGACCGGTCCGGTCAACATTCCCGATGGTCCGGAGGAACTCCTACGTACGGCGGCTCGGGACCCCGTGCGCCGCCGCTGGGGCTCGGCCCCAGACCCCGCTGTCGGTCGGCCTCAGCCGCGCAGGAGCTCGGCGACCCGGAAGGCCAGGTCGATCGACTGGCGGCCGTTCAGGCGTGGGTCGCACATCGTCTCGTAGCGGTTCCCGAGGTCGGCGTCGCCGATCTCCTCGGCGCCGCCCAGGCACTCGGTGACGTCGTCGCCGGTGAGCTCGACGTGGATGCCGCCCGGCCAGGTGCCGGCGTCGCGGTGCGCCCGGAAGAACCCGGCGACCTCACGCACGACGTCCTCGAAGTGGCGGGTCTTGCGGCCCGACTCCGACGTGAAGGTGTTTCCGTGCATCGGGTCGCACGCCCACACGACGGGGTGCTCGCCGTCGCGGACCGCCTCGAGGAGGGGCGGCAGGAGCTCGCCGATCTTGTCCGCGCCCATGCGGGAGATGAGGGTGAGCCGACCCGGGATGCGGTCGGGGTTGAGCGCCTGGCACAGGCCCAGCACGTTTTCGGGCGTCGCCGACGGGCCGATCTTGCAGCCGATCGGGTTGCGCACCCCCTGCAGGAACTCGACGTGGGCGCCGTCGACCTGACGGGTCCGCTCGCCGATCCAGAGCATGTGGGCCGAGCAGTCGTACCAGTCGTCGGTCAGGGAGTCGCGGCGGGTGAGCGCCTCCTCGTAGCCGAGCAGCAGTGCCTCGTGCGACGTGAAGAAGTCGACCTCGTGGAGGTGCGGCGTGACCTCGGTGTCGATGCCGCACGCCTTCATGAACCGCAGCGTGCGGTCGATGTCGTGGGCCAGGGCCTCGTAGCGCTCGCCCTCGCGGGACGAGGCCACGAACTCCTGGTTCCACTGGTGGACCCGACCGAGGTCGGCGAAGCCGCCCTTGGTGAAGGCGCGCAGCAGGTTCAGCGTCGAGCTGGACTGGTGGTAGGCCTGCAGGAGGCGACCGGGATCGGCCTGGCGCGATGCCGAGGTGAACCCGACGTCGTTGACGATGTGGCCCCGGAACGAGGGCAGCTCGGTGCCGTCGACGGTCTCGGTGGCGCTGGAGCGCGGCTTGGCGAACTGGCCGGCGATCCGACCGACCTTCACCGTGGGCACGCCCGAGGAGTACGTCAGCACGACGGCCATCTGGAGGATGACCTTGAGCTTGTCCCGGATGGCGTCGGCCGAGAACGAGTCGAACGACTCCGCGCAGTCACCGGCCTGGAGCAGGAAGGCCTCGCCCGCCGCGACCTGGGCCAGCTGGGCGGTGAGGTCGCGGACCTCGCCGGCGAACACCAGCGGGGGATACGTGCCCAGCTCCTTCAGCACGGCCTCGAGCGCGCCCTCGTCGGGCCACTCGGGCTGCTGGGCGGCGTTCTTGGTCCGCCAGGAGGTCGGGGTCCACTGGGTCACGCGTCAAGCCTCGCACGTCGTCGCAGGTGGGCAAAAAGCAGTTCGGACCGCCGGGGGAAGCGGTCCGAACGCTGCAGATCGCGCAGCCCGGTGGGGGAGGGGGAGCCGGGCCGGCGTCTGTCTGTGTGGTGGGTGAGGGATCGTTCTCCGTCGAGCGTGAAAGCCCTTGTGAAGCAGTGTTCAGGCCGCGCCGCGGGTGCCGGCTTCCTCGCGGACGGTGCCCACGGCCCGCTTCACCAGGCGGCGGGCGGCCTCGGCGGTGACGCCGAGCTCCTCGCCGACCTCGCGGTAGCTGCGGGTGCGGCCGTCGTTCAGGCCGAAGCGCTGCTCGACGGCGTAGCGGGCTCGGGGCTCGAGCACGTCGAGCAGGCCGGTGACGAACTCGTCCTCGGCCGCCTTGAGGGTCAGCAGCTCGGGGCCGGGCTTGTTGTCGGCCAGCAGGTCGATGAGCTCGGAGCCGTCGGCCTCGTCACCGACCGTGCGATCGAGCGAGGTGGGGGTGGTGAGGCGGTGGAGACGGGCGTGCTCGTCGTCGAGCTCGCCGCCCTCGCCGGACGCGTGGCGCAGGGCGGCCCGGAGGCTGGCCGAGCGGTCGCCGGGGAGGCGGACCAGGCTGGCCTTCTGGTCGAGGGCCCGGCCGATGGCCTGGCGGATCCAGAACGTGGCGTAGGTGGAGAACTTGAAGCCCTTCCGCCAGTCGAACTTGTCGACGGCGTGCTCGAGACCGAGGTTGCCCTCCTGGATGAGGTCGAGCAGCTCCATCGACGGGGGGAGCGGGTAGCGGCGGGCGATGGACACGACGAGGCGCAGGTTGGCCCGGATGAAGCGGTCCTTCGCCGCCGCCGCATCGGCGATGGCCCGGCGCTCCTCGCGGGTCTTCTTGGCACCCGACTCCAGCCGCTCCTGGGCCTCGCGGCCCTTCTCGATGATCTGGGAGAGCTGGCGCTCCTCCTCGGCGGTGAGGAGGGGAACCATCCCGATCTCGTTCAGGTACTGTCCAACAGAGTCGCTCATGACACTCGTTCCAACGGCGGTTGCGGGTGGAGGATTCCGACCGGGCTCGTGACACCAGTCACAACGGGGGCGGAGACGACCGACCCCGCTCCCGGGTCGGTACCCAGGTGGCGTGACGGGGAGACCTCCCGCCGACCCATCGGGCGATGAGGGCGGGCACGGATCGACCGCTCCGGAGCGGGCAGTCTGGCCGCTGCTGGCTCGGGAGGGCGGTCGAATAACGTCGCCGCGTGGCAGCGGCGCGGATCGGGGTGTTCGGGGGGACCTTCGACCCGCCCCACGTGGGTCACCTCGTCACGGCCGTCGACGTGCGCCACGCCCTGGACCTCGACGAGGTGCTGCTCGTCGTCGCCAACGAGCCGTGGCAGAAGCTCGGGAGCCGGCCGATCTCCCGGGCGGCGGACCGCCTGGCCATGGTGGAGGCAGCCGTGGCGGGGGTGGACGGGCTGACGGCGTGCGACCTGGAGATCGCCCGTGGCGGCCACAGCTACACCGCCGACACCCTCGCCGAGCTGGCCGAGCAGCACCCCGGTGCAACCCTGTTCCTCGTGCTGGGCGCCGACGCCGCATCCGGCCTCCCCACGTGGGAGCGGCTGGAGGAGGTCCGCTCGCGGGCATCGCTCGTCGTGGTCGACCGGGCCGGCGCGCCGGCTCCGGTCGTGCCCGAGGGCTGGGACTGGACCCACGTGGAGGTGCCCCGGCTCGACGTCTCGTCCACCGAGCTGCGGGATCGGGTCGCCGACGGCCGCCCCCTCGACTACCTCCTGCCCCGGGACGTCATCTCCTGCGTGCGCGAGCGTCACCTCTATCGTGGGCCTGCGTGACCGAGGAGCGCTCCGGCGGGGAGCCACACGTGTCGGGTGGCCCGGCCACGCCCGAGACCGACGCCGACCGGGACGCTCGGCTCCGGGCCCTGCTCTCGGTCCCGGTCGGCGTGGCACCACCGACCCCGACC
>CAZCJT010000195.1:0-5416 GCA_964498565.1 uncultured Acidimicrobiaceae bacterium | reverse complement strand
CGCCACGCTCGCCAAGCTGCTGCACGCCGACCGCACCGGCCGGCACCTGCCGCCGCCAGGCACGACGTTGATCCTCGACGAGGCCGGCATGGCCTCGACCGAGGACCTCGACCGCCTGGTCGCCCTCTGCCAGCGCTGGGACTGGCGGCTCGTCGCCGTCGGCGACCCCGAACAGCTCCCCTCGGTCACCCGGGGCGGCATGTTCGCCCACTGGACCGACACCCTCCCGGCTCACCGCCTCGAACACATCCACCGCTTCGACGAGCCATGGCAGGCCGAGGCCTCGCTCGCGCTCCGTCGCGGCGACGCCGCCGCTGCCGTCACCTACGCCGAGCACGAGCGGGTCCGCAACGTGCATCCCGCCGTCCTCGCCCAACAGGTCGCCCGCACCCACGCCGCTGTCACCGCCCGGGGCGAGGCGTTGGCCATCACCACCTCGTCGCAGGCGATGGCCCGGGCCATCAACGAAGAGATCCAGTGGCTGGCCCGTTCCGGCAAGCCGGAGGGACACACCGATCGACTTACCGTCCGACTTGCCGACGGCACCGTGGCGGGCGTCGGCGACCAGGTGGCCACTCGCCGCAACGTCCCGCTGGAGACCGAGCGGGGCGTGACCGTCCGCAACCGCGACACCTGGACGGTCACCGCCATCGCCCCTGACGGATGCCTTCGGGTAAGTGATCCCGACCGAGGGTCAGTCACCCTTCCCGCCGGCTACGTGGCCGATGCGGTCGAGCTCGGCTGGGCCGTCACCGGCTACGGCAACCAAGGCATCACCGCGGACCACGCCATCTGCGTCATCGAACCCGGCTCGTCCCGAGCCGGCATCTACGTCGGCCTCACCCGAGGACGCGGCCACAACTCAGCGGTCATCGTCGACCCCACCGGTACCGCCGACCCGACCGACGCGCTCGCTCGGGCGATCGCCCGCCCGGCCAACGCCACCACCGCCCACGCCCTCCGGGAGCGCCTCTACCTCGAGCGCGGTCTCGAGCCGCCCGAACGCCACGCCACTGCCGAACGTCGAGTCGAGCCGGGACTCGTCGGCGACGGTCTCATCCGGGCCCGGCTCGAAGCTCTCCAACGAGCTGCTCCGTCGCGAGTGCTCGGACGATGACCGAAGAATCCTGGACGTTCTTGTGAGGTTTCCGGCTCCCAAAAGGCCTAGTGGGGTGACGCATCCACCACCGACCACAGGAGCACGTCCATGACCACTGTCAACCCCGAGCCGGTCGAGTTCGAGCAGCTCATCGACCTGCCGACTCTCGCCCGCTGGCTCGGCGTCACCGAACGCCACATCCGCCGTCTCGTCTCCGAGCGGCGCATCCCGTTCCACAAGTGGGGCCACCACCTCCGCTTCGACCCCGCCGACGTCCGCGACTGGCTCGCCGAGCACCGCAACGACCCCACCCGCCGGCCGCTCCGAGGGGTCTGAGCCTCCCGGTACCCTGAGCACAGCTGCTTCGCTGGCCGGCGCCACAGAAGGCCCGCCTCTTCCATCTCACCGTGAGGAGGCACCGTGGCGCGTCGATCCTTCGGACACGTCCGCAAGATGCCGTCCGGCCGTTGGCAGGCCAGCTACACCGACGAGCACTCGGGCGAACGGATCCTGGCCCCGACCACCTTCCGCACCAAGGCCGACGCGAACATCTGGGTGTCGACCGTCGAGGCCGACCGCGCACGGGGCGACCTGCTCGACCCACGGCTCGCGCAGCGAGCCTTCAGCGAATGGGCCGACGAGTGGCTCGCCGGATTGCACGTGAAGCCCAAGACCCGACTGGCCTACGAGTCCTCGCTGCGCAACCACGTGCTCCCGGTGTTCGAGCACCGGCCGGTCGCCTCGATCACCTACCGGGACTGCAAGCGCTTCGTCGACGACCTGGCGAACGCAGGCCTCGCTCCCGGCACCGTGGGCGAAGCCCGCAAGATCCTGCGCCTCGTGCTGCGCGAGGCACTCCGGGCCGACGCCATTCGACGCAACCCTGCCGACGGGATCCGCATCCCGAGGGGCGAGCGCCAGGAGATGCAGTTCCTCACCGCCGAGGAGGTCTTCGCCCTCGCCGACGAGGTGGCCAACCCGCCTCGGCCGAGGAGCCAGCCGCTGCGCACCTACCCCCAGTACGGCCTGCTGGTCCGGTTCGCCGCCTTCACCGGGCTGCGAGCCGGCGAGATCGGAGGGCTCCGCATCGGGCGCATCAACCCGCTGCACCGCTGGATCGAGGTGGCCGAGTCCGCCGAGGAGATCCGTGGCGAGCTCGTCTACGGACCACCCAAGACCTACGCCCGCCGACGAGTCGAGCTCCCCGGAGGACTCGCCGAGGAGCTGGCCGAGCACCTGGCGGGCAGAGGCGGAGACCCCGACGCCTTCGTCTTCACCGCCCCCGACGGCGGACCGCTCCCCCACACCAACTTCTACGCACGCCACTTCAAGCCAGCCGTCCATCGATCCGGTGTCCACCCGGCCACCCGGTTCCACGACCTGCGCCACACCGCCGCCGCCCTCATGATCGCCGAGGGCGCCCACCTCCTCGTCGTCAAGGAACGCCTCGGCCACTCGACCATCACGGTCACCGCCGACCGGTACGGCCACCTCTTCCCCTCGCTCGAGGCCGCGCTCACCGTCAAGCTCGACAAGACGTACCGAACGGCCGCCGAGCGCTCGGTCTGATCCTTCTACGACTGCGAGATGCCGGGGAAGCGGTCGCCCTCCGAGCGAGAGGCCAGCTCGCTCTCGATCATCGACCGGGCGGTGGAGCGGACCTCGTGCTGGGAGATCCCGAGATCAGCGGCCAGCATCCCGATCAGCTCGGCGGCGCGCTCGAGGTTCGTGCGCTTGAGCTGCGGCGACGGCAGGAAGATGATCGAAGGTCCGTGCTGCTCGATCATCCGCCGGATCTCCGGTAAGTATGCGAGCAGTTGGCCCCACTCGCGGATGGGGTCCTCCGTCGATCGCTTCCAGGTGATCACGCTCAGGTCCGTTCGCGTGAGCGCCCACAGTTCCTCTGGCTGCTCGGTCTGGTGCCAGTCGCGGGTGACGAGGGCGTCGAACCTCGCCTCGGAGGCGCGCAGGTACAGGTACCAGTCGGGGGTGCGTACGCCGGTGAGGCTCGCATCGAACTCGCGCAGCGCCACGACCTCGACCGTCGCATCGACAGACTCGGCACGGAACCCCGGCGGTGACGGGAACCCCTCGTCGAGTAGCAGGCGCACCGTCGGCTACGCGGCGGCCCTGAGCTCGCCCTCGAGCTGGATCGCGTCCTCGACCGCCTCGACTGACAGGAACGGATAGAGGTCGTGGATCTGTGTCGAACGAAGCCCTCGGTCACGGTGCAGGGCGAACAGTGCGGCGCTGGGTACGCGTGACTCGATGACGCAGGGCTCGCCCGCGGCGACCCATGGCGAGATGTAGGTGAAGTTCGAAGGGCGCACGAGGTTCGGGGCGCGCAACGACCTGGTCGACACACCTTCGATCGGCTCGGTCAGCTCGAAGACGTCCAAGAGCTCGGCGACCCCGTCGAACACCTGCTGTCCGGTGAACTCGTCGGCTTGGTCGTCGCCGATGAGAAGGATGCGACCGTCGCTGCGCACGTTCGGGTCGACGTCTTCGGTGGCGAGTCGTTGGCGGACGGCGGCCACCCGCTTGGCGGCTGCGTCGCGGTCCATGTGCTTGCTTCTCAGCCAACCGAGCAGCCGGGCGAACACGATGTCGCGGTAGGACCACCCGCGGGGGCGGGCCCCGACCCAGTCGGGCACGAGCACTTCCGCCGTCGCCCAATCGTGGAGCGTCCGGGCCGGGATGCCCGAGAGCTGGCTGGCACGGTCGGCGTCGTAGCGGCCTCGTGGGTGCTGTAGGGCGCGCAGGACGACCGAGCGCTCCTCTGCGGTCAGCTGGGTCCCGGTCGCGGTCACGACGTCAGTATCCCATCGGCCTCGGACACCTGCAGCGCCAGCTCCACCGTCGGCCGGCTCACGACGGTGTCGTGGAACGAGCCCGATCCCTCCTCCAGCCAGCGCGCCGAGCGGACGGTCACCTGGACCGATCGCCCGAGCCGGTCCTCGACGGGCCGCAGCCGCTCGAACAGCTCGCTCCGATCGGGGTCGCCGAGGACGAGCAGGTCGATGTCGCCGACGGGCCGGTCCCCCCCTTCGCCGGCGAAGCGTGCCGCCCACGACCCGTGGACCACGGCGCGCTCGATGCCCGCCACCGGCGTCAGCGCATCCGTGAGCAGACGGGGCGGTCCGAAGGCTTTGGTGAGCACGTCGGCGAGTCCCTCGTAGTACGGACTGGTGGTGTCGGCCCGCACGAGCCGGGTCCGACCGACCCGACGGCTGGCGATCAGCCCGACCGCCTCGGCGCGCTCGATCTCCCGGTGCACGGACGCGTACGGCGTCCCCAGCCGCTCGGCCAGGTCGGAGATGCTGAGCTCGAGCGCTGGCTCGCCGAGCACGAGCGCGAGCAGCTCGCCCTGCTGCCGGGACCGCAGGATCGGGAGCAAGGAGGGCGCCGGTGACTTGTCCACGACCTGAACAACATTACCCAGATCGTGGATATTGCGGCCCGGGACAGCGAGTCCTGTGGACGAGATGTCGCGCGGATGTCGCGCGACGAGCCCGAGACGGCCCCCAGACGCGCACCAGGTCAGAGCGAAGATACGCTCTGACCTGGGCTTTTCGATGGTGGTCGGGACCGGCGTCGATCCGGTGACCTACCGCTTTTCAGGCGGTCGCTCTGCCAACTGAGCTACCCGACCAGGGTGAACCCCGCTCCGACGCACCACCGGTGGGCGAAGGGGGCGCACATGGGGGGCGCAGCCCCCCCGTGCGTGGCGGTCCCGACGGGATTTGAACCCGCGACCTCCGGCTTGACAGGCCGGCGTGCACTCCAAACTGCACCACGGGACCAGACTCTGACTTGCACCCCCAACGGGATTCGAACCCGTGTTACCTGCGTGAAAGGCAGGCGTCCTAGGCCGCTGGACGATGGGGGCTCTTCTCCCCGTTGTGGGCTGCGTGACCCTAACAGCCCGTCTCGGGTGCGGGGCAATCGGAAGGCGGGGGTGCAACAGGGGAACTGCCAGTACCGACGGGGGTGCCCGCGGCGCTGTCGCCGAGGACCCATTCGGTGCCGCCGGGCGCATCGCGGACCTCGACGCCGGCGGCGACGAGACCGTCGCGGAGCCGGTCGGCGAGCTCGTACTGCTTTGCCTCCCGCGCCTGGACCCGGGCGGCGAGCACCGCCTCGACGTAGGGCGCCACGACCTCCCGTGGGTCCCGGGCACCCACGGCGGCCACCTCGCCGAGGCGGACCACCATGCGGCGCAGCGCCGTACGGGCCTGGTCGATCTCGTCGCTCTGGAGGGTGTCGGCCGACCACTCGACCATGGCCTGCTCCAGCTCGAGCACCGCGGCCACGGCC